>JBOHBL010000399.1:0-5719 GCA_050698295.1 Rubrobacteraceae bacterium
CTTCAATCCGTGGCTGGCCATTATTCGATGGCGCTCGCGACCACTCTTCTCACGTCGGTTCTCCTTCCACTCGGTTGCCTTCGATGGTATGGCGGTGTCGGGGGAGCGGCATCGTCCGAAAGGTGGAGCGATGGGTGGAGATGCTGAGCGCCCGGCTACCCGGGTTCGAGGATGACCACCGGGATCGGTCGTTCGGTTCGTCTCTGGTAACGGGCGTAGCCCCCGAACACCGCGGCAATCCGGGGCCACAGTTCGGCCCTCTCGTCTTCGGTGGCGACGCGGGCGATCATGGCTCGGTCCGAGCCTGCGGTGATGACGCGCACCTCCGGGTTGGCCCGGAGGTTGAGGTACCATGCCGGGTGCCGGGCGTCGCCGCCGAACGAGGCCACCAGCACCAGACGGTCGCCGTCGGTGATCGGCACCGCGAGCATCGTCGAGCGTTCCCTGCCCGACCTGCGTCCGGTGGTGACGAGCTTGGCGACGGGCATCCCGAAGGCTTTGCCGAAGACCCGTCCCTTCGAGACGTCGAAGACCGCCCGGTGGATGGCCGTGCCCACCTTGTGGAGCGTGTCCTTTGGTTTGACGCGCCAGGCCCCTTCATCAGGGGCCTGGGCTGTGGCGGCACCCGCTGCGGTGCCGATGTTGCCGAGCTTGTTCATGACGAACTCCTTTCACTACTTCTTGTTGCGGTACAGGTACATGGTGAGCGGCGCGAAGACGGCGACGAGCGCGGCGGAGGCCACGAGCACCCAGCCGACCTGGCCCGCCGTAGCCGTGCCGTGCATCAGGTCGCGCTCGGCCGTCACAAGCAGGCTCACCGGATTCACTTCGACAAACGCCCGCAGCCAGCCGGGCATGGTCTGTGGGTCGACGAAGGTGTTGCTGGCGAAGGTCAGAGGGAACAAGATCAAAAGGCCGACGGTGTTTACCGAGCCCGGCGTCCTGAGTACCAACGCGAGCGTAGTCCACACCCACGAGAGGGCGAAGGCGAACACGAGGAGGAGCAATACCGCCAACACCAGGCCAAGAGCGCCGCCATCGGGTCGGAAGCCGATCAGGAGTCCCAGCCCGACGACTATCGTGGAAGAGAGGGTGTTGCGCGCGGCGTCGCCGAGCAGGGCGCCTACGATGACGGACGGCTGCCAGATCGGCAGCGACCGGAAGCGGTCGAAGACCCCAGTGGTGACGTCGGTGTTCAGTTGACCACCGGTGAACGAGGTGAGGAGGAGAACCGTCATGACCAGGGTACCCGGCAACAGAAATTGCAGGTACTCTCCCGTCGAGCCTGCCAGGGCGCCGCCGAAGAGGTAGGTGAACATCAGCGTGAACAGGACCGGGGTCGAGATCACCTCGATGAGCTGCTCGGGGACGTGCTTGATCTTGAGTATCGCCCGCCACCCGAACGCTAACGACGCGGACAACCCGCTCGGACGCGAAGGTCGTTCGCCGGACGACAGAGCCGTGCGCAGGCTCGCGTCGACGGAGGACGTGGGTGTGGTGGCCGATGTCGTCATGCTGCTTCCTCCTCTGTCGTGTTGGTTTTCTCTTCGGCTGGGCGGCCGGTGAGGGCGAGGAACACCTCGTCGAGGCTCGGCTGGCCGAGCGCGAAGTCCGCGACCGCAACGCCCGAGCGGGATAGCTCCGCGAAGGCGCGCGAGACACGCTCGGGATCTGAGACCCGCGCCGTGAGCGCCGCCGGGTCGCGTTCGAGATGGACGGGGGCGTCGAGCGTCTGCGAGAGTACCCGCTCGGCCTCCCGCCTGAGTTCGGGATCGCGCAGCCGCACATGCAGGGCGCCCGATCCGACCGAAGCCTTGAGCTCGCCACTCGTGCCCTCGGCGATGACCTTGCCGTGGTCTATGACCGCGATGCGGTCGGCGAGCTGGTCGGCTTCGTCAAGGTATTGCGTGGTCAAAAGCACCGTGGTGCCATCGGCGGTAAGCGTCCGGATGATGTCCCAGACCTGGTTGCGGCTTCTGGGGTCGAGACCGGTGGTCGGCTCGTCGAGGAAGATCAAATCCGGCGTGACGACGATGGACGCCGCGATGTCGAGCCGGCGCCTCATGCCCCCGGAGTATTTCTTCACCTGGCGGCCCGCCGCATCGGTCAGGCCGAAGGCATCGAGCAACTCGCGCGCTCGCGCCCTTGCCGCCTTGCGCGAGTAGCCAAGCAACCGTGCCAGAAGGATAAGGTTCTCCGTGCCCGTGAGGTCCTCGTCCACCGAGGCGAACTGCCCGGTGAGGCTCACCCGGCTACGGACCGCATCGGCCTCTCGGACTACGTCGTGGCCGAACACGTGCGCCGTTCCGGCGTCGGGACGAAGCAGGGTGGCGAGCATGCGGATGGCGGTAGTTTTGCCCGCGCCATTAGGACCCAAGACGCCGTAGACGGAACCCGCGCGCACGGCGAGGTCAACTCCGTTCACGGCCCGGGTCTCGCCGAAAGTCTTGACCAGGCCCGACGTCTCGATGGCGAAGTTTGCTTGCGAACTCACTGTTGATGCCTCCTAACTGAATTAGCAGTACGCGGCTGGGTGAAAACCTGAGGGGAGAAACCGAGCATCTAATCCTCCCGCCGATCGCAGACGTGGTTTCGGGAAGGATCGTAATCCCGACCGTCCACCTCTCCGATACGGGGTCCGTAGAGATGCACCGAGATGGCCGGGCTGTCGTCCGGGTTGCCCACCCGGTGGATGCCTCCGTCGCCGGGCAGAACGGCTGAGACACCATCATCAGGTCCCCACCTCATTTGCCAGGTTCGTCTCAGGCGGGCGTGGTCGGATCGGGAGCCGTCGTCAAGACGCTCGTAGCGCTCTTCGAGCACGGAACCCACGACGCAGCAATAGACTCCCCAGGAGGAATGGTCGTGTATCTGGGTCCTGGTGCCCGCAGGCCAGACGAAGACTTGCAGGGAGTAGGAGCTACCCTCGCCTTCGTGTCGATGGGCCACGTACCAGTCCGTGGCCTGCTCTGCTTCTTCCAGCAGGGGCAGGATCCGGATGTCTTGGAAGTCAGGGTCGCTCACCAGCCGGAGCAGGTAGGGAGCCGCTTTCCGTAGAGCCGACTCCGGGGAAAGCTCGGATATCTCCTCCAATTCGCTTACACCCGGCGCGAGTGACATCATCATAGGGTTGCTCCTTTCTCTCGTGATTCGAGGACGATGTTTCGGTATGGGAAGAGTATTCAAGGAAGACCCGGAGGCGAAAAGCACCGATATTTTGGCCTTATGGCACGATTTTCGGTTTATCATGAGCGTACGCCGGCGGAGCCTTCGCGCCGCCGGTAAAAAGACAATGCGCTCGTCGGTGTAAGCCGCGCGAGCACCTCGGCGAGGCGCTCGAGATAAAGAAAGGAAGGAGCGGTTTGAGTACGACGAGGATGGTGGGCAGACGGGGGGACGGGCCGCCGCCGGTCTACACCTTTGAGGCGGTGCCCGGGGTGCCGCCGGTGGGCGTTGTGAGGATGGACCGGGGTTCCATGGACGGGCTGGAGGCGGGAGGCCACGCGCACTCTCACGACTTCCTCGGACTCGCTTACTTCGAGCGGGGCGGCGGCTCGTTGCGGTTGGCCGAAAGGGAGTGGCCTATAGAGGCGGGCGACGTGTACGTCGTCGCGCCCGGTGTGGTTGGGGGAGTGGGCCATGACGCGAGTGGCCTGGCGGAAGCCGAGGGCTGGGCGGTCTACTTCCCGCCCGAGGCTCTCGGCCTCCAGTCTCCCGGTTCCTTCCTCTCCTGGCGCTCCCACCCGCTGCTGTTTCCCTTCGTCTGGCGCGCGGGGCACCCTGGTGCTCAGCGATTGAAAGTGTCCTCCGCAGAGAGGTTCTCGTTCTCCGAGCGCTTTTCGGCCCTGGACCTGGAGCTGCGCCAAAGGCGGGACGGCTACCGGGAGGCGGTCCTTTCGCACCTGACGCTCCTGCTGGTGGACGTGGGGCGGCTGGCGGCGGATGTCGTGGGGGATCTCAGGCTAAAGGACGAGTCCCTGCTCGCCGAGGTCTTCGGCTTTATCGAGGAGCATTACAAAGAGCCCGTTTCGCTCAAGGACGTGGCTCGGGCGGTGAGCCTGACGCCGGGCCACCTCACCACGATCGTGAGGCGCAAGACGGGACGGACGGTTCTGGAGTGGATCGCAGAGCGGCGCATGGCACAGGCGCGCCGCCTTCTCGTCGAGACCGACCTTTCGGTGGAGGAGGTAGGGAGGAGGGTCGGCTACGGCCACCCAGGCTACTTCGTGAAGTCCTTCAGGCGCGCTCACGGCACCACCCCGCTCGGCTGGCGTCGCGCCGGACGACCGTGAGTCGGAACCTTGCCCACGCGCCTCGCCCTCAAGCACACGGCGCGCGGATCCCGGCCGAAGGCCAGTCGCTTCGCCCAGGTGATGTGACCCTGCCTCAACGTTCGGGCGTCGAGCCGTGTCGCGTCTTGCAGATCGAGGCCGCTTTCGTAAAGGGCTTTCCGGATTCGGGCAGCGCCGGTCTCCAGCGTGTAGCCGGATTCGGCCAGCGCCCCAGCATTCACCGTGATTTCCAACCCGGCTCCGGGGCGACAGACGGCGAGCAGCCCTTCGAGCAGCGCTCCGTCCAGAAGCCCCGCGAGCAGGCTGCCCCACGGGAAGTTGATCGTGATCCTCGATGCGATCCCGCCCAGTTCGGCGGGCAGCGCGAGCGCGTTGGCTATGACGTACAGCGCGTTGGGCGGCGCTTTGCGCGACGCCTTCCGTAGGTTGTCCTTGGAAGCGTCCACGCCGATCGCGAACCAGTCAGGGCGGGTTCGTGCCGCGTGCAGCACGTAGCGTCCGTCTCCCGTGCCGATGTCGAGGAGCACGTCGCCATGTTTTGCCGTCCTCGCGGCCAGTGCTTCCGCATTCACCTCAGCCGAGGTCTTGCCAAATATGCATTCCACGTCCTTCTCTCCCGTTCTTTCCGATGTCGAACAACGAAAGAACGGCGAGAGGAGGCGCGCGGGCGCGAGAACAGCGGCGTCAGCCGCCGTCGAGATCCTTCGGCACAGGCTTGCGCGCCGCACGGACACCGGACAGCATGAAACGCCCGAGCCGGGCATCCGGGCGATCGGCTATGCGTCGTGGGAGGTTGTAGTCAGGGCGTCAGCAGGGAGGGCGGGGCGGGTAATGTATGCGGCTATTCACGATGATTGGTTCCTTTATGGTCATGTTGAGTCCTGTCACGTTTCGATACTCGCGCCGCGGTCCATGCGTTTGCGGACGAACGGCGTCTCTTCGTAATTTCCGGTAACTGCCAGCGGTAGACCCCCGCGAGGCCGTCATGTCCCGACAAAACCGCTCCTTTCTATTCGATTTTCCTATTATGCCGCCTCTCCGGGCGTCATGGCATCGTCCGAAAGATGGAGCCAGGGTGGAGATTGCCGAGCGGCTCGGATGTTAGTCTCGCCGACTTTGTTCCCGCTCGTCTCCCAAAAACGATCGCTGGAGGAAGACGCCGGTGTCGTATCTCGCCTTAACGTGCATCAGGCGGTCGAGGTTCGTCCCGTAATAGGTGCACGTCTCGCTCCCCTTTCTCCATTGCCAGGCGCGTTGTTCTTTGGCGCGGGCCGTGATCTCCCCCGATGTCTCGGTGGCGACGACTGGGCCATCGGCGCGGTCACCGGTAGCCCGAGGCGTCGGCGGGCTCGCCCGCGTCCTGGACCTCCCGGATGTAGCGCCAGGCGTCGGGTTGGGAGCCGTCGAGGTCGGTGAAGCCGTACGCT
>JBOHBL010000400.1:0-13721 GCA_050698295.1 Rubrobacteraceae bacterium
CGCCTCACCTGCTCGTCGTCCATGCTTTGCAGGAATATTTTTCCGGCGGCGGTGGCGTGCAAGGGTGTGTGCCGCCCGGTCCAGTCCACGTTGAGCGCCGAAGAGCGGGAGATGTTCTGGTGGATCACGACGGCCTCGTCGTTCTCCAGAACCGCCACGGTGACGGTCTCTCCGGTCTGTTCGCTGAGGCGCTCGCACACGGGGCGGGCGCAGCGGAGGATGTCGAGGTCGGCGGTGACGGAGCTCGCGAGAAGCACGAGCCCGAACCCGAGCCTGTACTTCTCGGTAGCAACGTCCTGCTCTACGAGGCCGCGGTCCTTGAGCGTCATCAGAATTCGATACGCCGTCGATTTGTGTATGTCCAGCTCGACCGCGACCTCGGTGACGCCAGACCAGCCGTTGCGCGAGAGGAACTCCATCACCGTGATCGCCCGGTCCACCGACTGCACCGAACCGCTTCTTCTAGCTTCAATATCCATGAGAGCCCATTCTACACGCGCTCCGATTTCCGCGAATCACGCCCCAAGCAGAGCCTTGACGATCTTCTTCGCCCGCTCGATGGACTCTTCTCCAGTCCGCATCACGGCGGTGACGGTCGCCCCCTCGAAAAGCATGAGTAGCTGATCCGCGAGCTCGTCCGGATTCTCGACGCCGGCCTCGACGACGAGTTGCTTTAAATACTCGCGCATCCAGCGTTTCTGCTCCTCTATAACGGCCCGCGCGGGATGGTCGAGGTCCGCTATTTCGACAGAAGCATTGACGAAGGCGCAACCTCGCATCCCCTCCCGACCCCGCAGCCACTCCCCAAGCGCGTCAAAGACCACGAGAACACGCTCCGCCGGAGTCCCCCCCCTCTCTTCCACAAACTCCAAAAGCCAACCCCGCCACCGCTCGTCCCGCGCCTGCAAATAAGCGGCAACCAGCCGGTCCTTCGACCCGTAGTGCTTGTACAACGTCATCTTCGTCACCCCGGACTCAGCGGCTATCGCGTCAACGCCCACAGCCCGTATGCCACCCCGGTAAAACAACCCCGACGCCGCCTCCAAGACCCTGCTCGCAGCTTCCGTTTTCGGTCTCAAATCTTCCATGCCTTGACTATATACCGATCTGTATATACAGTCAAAGTATACAGATAGGTATATGCTGATAAGGAGGGTGTTGAATGAGGGAGGCGCGGCTGGTACTGGCGGGGGTGGTCATGATCTCCGTGACTCACGGGGTGGCGCGTTTTGCGTACGGGTTGTTTGTACCGGAGTTTCGGGAGGAGTTCGGGCTTTCGGGTGGGATGCTGGGTGTGATCGGGGCTGGTTCGTACGTTTCTTATTGTTTTGGGATCGCGGCTTCGGCGATTCTGGCGACGAGTCTGGGGCCACGGGTCGTGGTGGTTGTCGCCGGGTTTGTGGCCGTGTCCGGGATGGCCGTGATAGCGGCGGCCGTCGCGCCCTGGATGCTCGCCGTCGGGGTGCTGGGGGCGGGCGTAAGTACGGGACTTTCGCAACCGCCTCTGGTGGACGCGGTCGCCCGGACGCTCGACCCCGAAAAACAGGACCGGGCGCAGGCCGTCATAAACTCCGGTCCCGGATTCGGGATCTCACTCTCCGGCCCCGTCGCGCTCCTCGCCGCCGGAGAGTGGCGGTCGGCCTGGTTCGCCTTCGTGGTCATAGGGGTGATAGCGACGGTCTGGAACGCTTTCGCCATACCGGACAAAGAGCGAGTTCAGGCTGCGGACGAGCCTGAGCGGTTGTCCGCCTCGTGGCTGGTTCGGCCCGGTTCCGCGCCGCTGTTCGCCTCGGCGTTCGCGATAGGATTTTCGGTATCCGCTTACTGGACCTTCTCCAGGGACCTCGTGGTGCAGGCCGGTCTGTCGCCATTCGCCTCAACCGCTTTCTGGGTCGTGATCGGGGTTTCGGGCATCGTCGGGGCGGCGGCCGGAGACCTCGTGGCTCGCTTCGGTTTGCGAAGGGTTCTGCCTCTCACCCTGCTCGTCACCGCCGCCGTCACGCTCCTGCTCGCCCTCGCCCCCGGAAGTCCCATCCCGGTTTTCGGCTCCGCCGCGCTGTTCGGAGCGGCCTACATCGTGCTCACGGCCCTGCTCCTGCTGTGGGCCGTCGAGGTCTTCCGCGAACGACCGTCGGCGGGTCTCGCGGCGGCGTTCTTGTTCCTCGCCGTCGGCCAGACTCTCGGCTCCATAACCTCGGGCGTACTCGCGGAGCAAGTAGGGTTGGGGATCACCTTCATCGCGTTCGCCGCGGCCGCCGCCGCGACCGCGCTCATCAGACCAGGATCGGAGATCAAGGCATGAAAAGGCCCGATTTTCGAACGGCGCGAAATCCGTCTGTGTACCGTTTCACAAGCGCGGTTGACGAACGCTTTCACGGGAAATTTCGCGCTGATACAATCAGTTGCGAAGTCGTATACAGACCTGTCTACTGAACAAAGATAGGCACGAGTCGGAGGAGGTGAACGAGATGCCCAACCTGTTGAGATGGTTCGTGGATCTGGCGAAAGAGGTGGACCGGGGGATGTCCAAAATGCGCGGCGGCGAACTCGAGGAGATGTTGCGTAAAAACGCCCGTCCCGAAGCCAGGGTTTCGGAGACCGCGAACGGGGCGATCATCACGATCGAGTTGAACGGCGTGGATCCCGAGGACGTGGACCTCGCGATCTCCAGCCGGGGCGTCCTCACCGTCTCCGGCATAATCCGCTCGAAGTTCGAGAGCGACGAGAGCTACGGCCTCGAAGACCTCGGCGACCTGGAAACCTTCCGCGAAGTCGTGAAACTTCCTTCCGGCTGCGAAAACGGCGAAGCGCGCGCCACGTTCAAAGACGGGGTCCTCGAAATATCCCTCGAAAAAAGCGAGTCAGAGGAAGAAGTCAGACAGCTCCCCATCGAGAAAAGCTAAGCATCTCCAACTTGAATATGAGAGAAGATATCCTGGGGGCGCGGGCATCCTGCCCGCATGAAGGAGAGCTTTTAAGCATCGCGGGCTGGAAGCGCCACCAGGGGCGATCCATACTCATCAAACTCAGTTTGGAGATGCTCAGCAAAGACGAGCTCATAATCAGCGAGTATTTCGCGGCCCGGATTTCCTCTCCGGGCCGCTATTTTTGTCCGGCTACCAGAACGTTTTCACGTCGCCGGTGCGCGGGAAAGAGTGAAGCCGTCCGTTCGAGCCGTCGGTGATGGCGGACCTCGAAGGTCGGGAGTCCTCAAGCAAACGGTCCAGCCGGAAGAGGCTTATGTCGTGGCGGGTGAGGCCGTTTTCGGCGAGGTCGGCGAGGATCTCCCCGACCACGCTCGCGAACTTGAACCCGTGCCCCGAACAAGGCGAGGCGAAGGAGACCTGCTCGTAGTCGGGGTGCGTGTCCATGACGAAGTGGTTGTCCTCGGTGTTGGTGAACATGCACGTCTGCAAATCCATCGTCGGGCCGCTGCCCTCGGGGAAGTATTTCTCGGCGAACGCGCGCAGTAACTCCTCGTCGTATTCGTGGACTTCGTGGTCCATTTCCTCGGGGTCGGTGTGTTCCTCGAGGTGGTGGTATTTTCCGAACTTGAAGCCGGGTACCCCGAAGACCGGGAAGCCGTAGAAGCGGCCCTCATCGACGAGCAAATTGAAGACCGGGAAGTTTTCGGGGCGGAAATACTCCGGCTGTGTCGGCTGGAGCCAGGCAAGCACCTGACGCTCGGGGACGGCGCGTCCCTCCAGAACGTCGAGCAACTTCCCGTTCCAGGCTCCGGCGGTGACGACGAGTTTGTCCGCTTCGTAGGAGCCGCGTCCGGTGCGAACCCGGACGCCGTTTTCGAGCGGCGTCCATTCGAGGACGGGCTCGTGGGCGTGAACCTCCGCGCCCCGTTCCTGCGCCGCCGCGACGTAGGAGACGATGCAGCGTTCGGGGGCGAGGAAACCGCCTTCGGGCTGGAGGAGGGCGAGGTGGTCGTGAGGCAAATGGTAGCCGGGGTGGCGGCGACGAAGCTCGGAGCCGGTGAGGACTTCGTGCGGGAGGTCGTGGAGCTTGCACGACTTCCACGAACCCTCGAAGACCCAGGAAGTTTCGGGACCCGCATCCACCGAGCCGGTGATGTGGAGGAGTCGTTCCCCGACTTCGCTCTGTATCTCCCGCCACAACTCGTAGGCTCGCCTCAGAAGAAGGACGTATGACGGGTGTTCGTAATATGCCAGACGTATGATCCTCGTGTGGCCGTGTGATGAGCCCATGTTGTGGGGAACTCCGAAGCGTTCGAGGCAGAGGACGCGCTTGCCGCGCCGCGCCAGATAGTACGCGGCGGCGCTCCCCATCGCGCCCGCGCCGACGACGATGGCGTCGTAGTGGCCGGAGTAGTTTACGCTCACGGGTTATCTTTCGTTGGCGCGGTGGTTTCCGGAGAGGACGGCGGCCTGGACGAGTTGCTCGGCTCGCCGGTCGTCCTCCTCCGGCGCCGCGCGGGCCCGGGCCATCTCCGGGTCGAAGAACGGAGTGTTGGCGACGCGGGCCGGGACGGGGCGTCCGTTGATCTCGACGACGAGGTTGTTGCCCGGCCAGGAGTGGGCCACGTCCACGTAGGCGAGCGCGAGCGTTTTGCCGACGGTCGGACCCCACGCGCTCGAAGTCACGCGCCCGACCGCTCGTTCGCCGGGCAGGACTTCGTCTTCGCGGCCTCCCGCTTCGGGTCCGGTTTCGATCTCCTCGCGGTACGTCGCCACGTCGCCGACGCCGTAGATTTTCGCGCCGGAGGTCGCGGGAACATCACTCTCCAACACCAATCCGACCCAGCGTTTTTCTATTCCTTTTTCCTGTATCCTCAGCAACGCTTCGCGCCCCATGAAGTCGCGTTTGTCGAACCGGATCCAACGCGAAAGCCCGAGCTGGAACGGCGTGTTCTCCTCGCTTATGTCCGGCCCGTACAGCGGCAACGCCTTCTCGATCCGCAAACTCTGCATCGCCGCGACGCCGTAGGGGCGAAGATCGAACTCCGCTCCTCGTTTTAGCAGATCCTCCCACAACACGGATGCCTGGTCCGCCGGCGTGTAAAGCTCGTAACCCAGCTCGCCCGTGTACCCGGAGCGGGAGATTATGAGCTCGACCTCCCCTACTTTGCACGACGCGAACCGGAAGAAGCGGAGCCCGTCGAGGTCGATCTCCTCGGCCACGGTCTTGAGGAACTGGCGCGAGCGCGGTCCCTGCACGACGGGCAGCGCGACGGCGGCGGTCACGTCGGTGACGTAGGCGCTGGAACCGATGGCGTGGGCGTGGATCCAACGACACGTCTTCAATCTCGGACCGCTGCTCGCGACGACCATGAAATGCTCGTCGGAGAACTTGTAGACGGTGACGTCGTCGATGACGCCGCCGTCCTCGTTGCACATGGTCGAATAGCGGAGCTGTCCCGGCTCCATGTCCTGAACCTCGTTGACGAGTAATCGTCTCACCAACCGCTCCGCGCCCGGTCCTTTTATGTCCACCTCGCCCATCGTCGAGAGGTCCTGCATCCCGACGTTTCTCCGCACGTTGAGATGCTCCTCGACCGGCGAGGTGTACGAGGTCGGGAAAATAAAATCGCCGCCGCCCTTTACCAGACCCCGCGACGAACGCAGATGGAAATCGTAGAACGGCGTCCTTCTCTCAGCCATCACCCAACTCCTTACGCTGTTTGCACCCGGCCCCGGATGCCGGTACCATAAATTGTAAATATTGTTCACCATAAATGTCAAGGAAAGTTACCAATAAAAGGTGGTTGGGGTGGAGTTTGGTGATAGTGGGAGGCGGTTTGGCGGGGATCTCTTCGAGCCGGTGAGGACGCGGAGGGCTTTCGAGGACGTGGTTGGGCAGGTTGTGGACCGCATTCGGTCGGGTGAGTTGCGCGAGGGGGACATGTTGCCTGGCGAGCGCGAGATGGCGGCGGGGATGCAGGTGAGTCGTCCGACGGTTCGGCTGGCGTTAAGAGAGCTGGCGGACGCGGGGGTGATCGAAGTCAGGCAAGGACGGAGCGGCGGGGCTCGGGTTCGTTCTATCTGGATCCCGGAGAGTCTTCTGGAGGTGGACTCTCCGGAGTGGCGGGCCGATGAGATCTTCGGCGTCCTCGAAGCGCGGCGCGCGATCGAACCTCGCATAGCCCAGCTCGCCGCGCTGAGAGCGACCCAGGAACACTTCGACGAGATGCGCCGCTCCATCGAGCTGGAGACGGCCGCTTCCGAGACGGGAGATTGGCGCAAAGTCGTGCAGGCGGACCTTCTCTTCCACCGTCAGATGTGGCGGGCGGCGGGAAATCCCCATCTCGAAAAAATGATGGCCGCATTAAGCAAAGACCTCATCGGCGCCCTGGAGATGGCGATGCGAACCGTCGAAGACAGGGCCTGGGCGGTCGAGATCCACGAGCGCACCCTCGCCGTTTTGATGCGCGGGGACACGAACGAGACGGGCGAAGTCATGGACGAACACATGTCCTACCTGGAGATAATCTGCGAAGACGCCCTCGGACGCAAACGCATCCGGGAAGTCCCCTCCTTCCTCAAAAGCAACTATCCCGCCGAAAAGTAGGGGCGGTGGGACTCGAACCCACACTCCTTTTCAGGAAACGGATTTTAAGTCCGTCGCGTCTGCCGTTCCGCCACGCCCCCGAATTCGGGTTGGAGTATATCAGTCGTTCTTTTTATCTCGAAGCGTGCAACATCCATCTTCGGGATACGAACTTTCGAGACGAGATAACGTCCACTGCGCGACGGCGTTCGGGATGGAGCCAGAGAGGTGGAGCGCGGTGAAGGCGTGGAGGCATTTCACGTACCCCCCTTCTCTGACACCGGCGACGCGGGAGCCGAACCGTTCGAGGTGTCTGGCGTGGATCTCCTCGACGGTTTTCTCTCCGACCTCTTTTTGAGCCCGCCGAACGCCCCCCGCGGACTCTATCCGGGCGATGGCCCTGTCCAGGCTCGGGCAGGTCAGCCAGAAGGTAGTGGGCATGTTGCGGGATTTCTCGTTCTCGATGACCGAAGGCAAACCGAACGGGCATCGAGCGGCGACCTCGAACGGCCTCGGCTCGCGACCGAGCTGGCGCCTCACGGCTTCGTGGTCTTTGCAGCGGTCAGCCATCAGGTTTCAGGTGGTTCCAGCGGAACTCAAGCGCCTCCAAACCGAGTTTGGTGGGCGTGGATCCAACACTTCCCTGGGGGCGGCATCGTGCCCACGATACACACGCCTGCTCTCATGCGGGCAGGATGCCCGCACCCCCGGAAAAAAGCCGATGCTACCGGGACGGAGCGAGAACTTTCGCGTGCGGCCCGTATTTCGAGACACAGCCTCTCCCTCCTCTTCTTCCTGATGCTTATTCATCCGGAATGATATACACCCTTTCGCCGGGCATGATCATGCCGTAGCGTTCGCGGGCGGCGCGTTCGATGCCCTCGGGCGTCTGGAGCGCCTCGATCTCTCGCTGCTGCGCGGTAATGTCCGTCTCGGTCTCTTTGAGTCTTTGTTCGAGCTTTGGGATCTCGGATTTATCCTCGAAGATGTCCTGTACCGGGGCCGCGTAGGAGGCGAGGAGGAGGCCGATGAACGCCGCGTACAACACGACCGCGAAGGGCCTGAATCTCCTCGGAACCCTCAGGGAGCCATCATCCTTCCCCTTCGGAATGGTCAACGGTGTGGACTTGAAGCAGGTTCGTCGAGCCCGGCACCGAGCCCGCGACCCCGCCCGTGAAGACGAGCCGGTCGCCGTCGCTCAGGTGCCTCGCCTCCTCAGCGGCCTCCACGGACTCTCTGAAACGGTCCTCGATGGAGCCCGCCTGCTCGCCGAGGATGGCCGTCACGCCCCAGACGAGCGCGAGCCGACGCACCGTCGCCTCTATCGGACTGACCGCGAGTATTTTGTTCGACGGCCTGAACCGCGCGACGCGGATGCACGAGAGCCCCGTCTGGGTAGAGGTCAGGATCGCCTCGGCGTCGAGGACTTCGGCGAGTTCGCAGGCCGCATGGGTCACGGCGTCGTAGAGATCCCCCCGGCCCCAGGCGGTCGAGGAGACGATGTCTCTGCCGTAGTTGATCGCACCCTCCGAAGCCCGGCAAATGCGGACCATCTCCCTCACGCTGTGCATCGGATAACGCCCGACGGCCGTCTCCCCCGAAAGCATCACCGCGTCCGCCCGGTCGAAGATGGCGTTAGCCACGTCCGAGACCTCGGCGCGGGTGGGCCTGGGGTTCCGCATCATCGAGTCGAGCATCTGCGTCGCCACGATCACCGGCCGCCCCTTCCTCCGACAGCGGGCGATTATGCGCTTCTGCTCGATTGGCACCCGTTCTGCGGAGAGTTCGACGGCGAGGTCACCTCTCGCCACCATAACCCCATCCGAGGCGTCGATGATGTCCTCGATGTTGTCTATGGCCTCGTGCTTTTCTATTTTGGAGATGACCGGCGCGTCCCCCCCGAACTCCCGTATCCTCTCCTTGACTTCCCGAACCTCGTCCCCCGTCCGTATAAACGAGACGGCTACCCAGTCGGGCTTCAACTCCTCCATCGAGAACCGCAGGTCTTCCACGTCCTTCGGCGTGAGGCCGCGGATGGAAAGGTTCGTGTCCGGGAAGTTGAGCCCTTTGTGGGAAGAGACCGGCCCGCCTTCCATCACCTCGCAAACGACCTCGCCGTTGTGGATGCTCTCCACCCGGAGCCCGAGCAGACCGTCGTCTATGAGCAGCCTGTCGCCGACCTTCACGTCGTCGGCGAGCTGGTCGTAGGAAGTGGAGAGGCGGCTCGCGTCGCCGACGAAGTTTCCCGGCACGAGGACCACCCGGTTGCCCTCGACGAGTTCGGTGTCTCCGGCGACCTCGCCAGTCCGGATCTTCGGTCCCTGCACGTCCTGGAGGATGGCGACGTTGCGGCTCGCCTCCGAGGCCGTCTCGCGGACGGTTTTGGCGTTGGCGAGGTGCATGTCGTGGCTGCCGTGGGAGAAGTTCAGGCGCGTCACGTCCACCCCGGCCCCCACCAGCGCGGCCACCGACTCCCGCGAGGACGTCGCCGGTCCCAGAGTCGCCACGATCTTCGTCCGCCGCACGGTCCTACGCTCCCTTTCCCTTCGGGTTGAACGCCGCGAGGCCGGGATAAATCCCCGCCTCTCCGAGCGACTCTTCGATGCGGAACAACTGGTTGTATTTGGCGACGCGGTCGGTGCGGGCGGGCGCTCCGGTTTTGATCTGCCCCGCGTTCACCGCGACCGCGAGGTCGGCTATCGTGGCGTCCTCGGTCTCACCGCTCCGGTGACTCACCATCGTCGTGTACCCGCTCTTGTGCGCGAGGTCCATCGTCTCGAACGTCTCGGTCAACGTGCCGATCTGATTCACCTTGACGAGGATGGAGTTCGCCACGCCCTCGTCGATCCCACGCCCCAGTATCCTCGGGTTCGTCACGAACAAATCGTCGCCGACGAGTTGTATTTTCTCTCCGAGTCGCTCCGTGAGAAGCGCCCAACCTTCCCAGTCGTTCTCGTCGAGGCCGTCCTCGATGGAGATTACGGGATACTCGTCGCACAAATTCGCCCAGTAATCCACCATCTCCTCGCGGCTGAGGGTTTTTCCTTCTCCCGCGAGTTCGTACTTTCCGTCGCTATAAAATTCGCTCGCCGCCGGGTCGAGGGCGAAGAATATCTGCTCTCCGACGGAGTAGCCGCTCCGCTCGACGGCCTCGCTTATGAGCGCGAGCGCCTCGCCGTTGCTCCCGAGGTCCGGCGCGAAGCCGCCCTCGTCCCCGATCCCACCGGAAAGCCCCTTCTCACCAAGCAACTTCTTGAGCCCCTGGTATATCTCCGCCACAGACCGTATGGCCTCGGAGAAACTGTCGAAGCCAGCGGGGACGACCATGAACTCCTGAAAGTCCACGTTGTTCGCCGCATGCGCCCCGCCGTTTAGGATGTTCGCGCAGGGGACCGGCAACGTGTGAGATCCGGGACCGCCGAGATAGCGGTAGAGTGGGAGACCGGAGGACTCGGCGGCGGCTTTGGCGGCGGCCAGAGAAATTCCGAGCATCGCGTTCGCGCCGAGGCGGGCTTTGTTCTCGGAGCCGTCGGCGGAGATCATGGCCAGGTCCAGACCGCGCTGGTCGGTTGTGTCCATCCCGATGACGACTTCGGCCAGCTCTCCGTCCACGTTTTCGGCGGCTTGCGTGACGCCTTTTCCGCCGTAGCGGTCTTTGTCACCGTCACGCAGTTCGACGGCCTCGTGCTCGCCGGTGGACGCCCCCGATGGAACGGACGCTCTCCCGACGAAGCCGCTGACGGTGGCGAGTTCGACCTCGACGGTCGGATTGCCTCTGGAGTCCAGGATCTCCCGTCCGTGGACCGCGACGATCTCCGTCATCATCCTCCCTTTGATCGGTATAGCTTCTCAGCTAGTCAGCATTTCAGCTTGTCAGCTTTTACTCTGGCGGCTGTCGCGACCGACTTTATACTATCCTACCCTCCGCGTTAGGCGATTTGCCCGTTTGCCGACAAGTTGACTAGCTTTCTCGTAACTTTACGACGTAATGAGGCGCGACGCCACCCTCGGGAGGCGCCGCGCATAGAATGAAGCTCTGTTTTGCGGCGGACTACTCTCCTCCGCCCTCCGGCGCTTCGCCTTCGGGCATCATCTGCTCCATCGCGGCTTCGGGGTCGTAGCCTTCGAGGTACTCGACGTTGCGCTGTTCTTCCTGCTCGACGAGCCACTCGGTGAAGCCCTCAGACTGGGCCTGCGCCGTGAGCTGCTCGCGGATGTCGCCCTCGACCTCCTCGAAGGACTCGACATCTTCGGGGTTGACCTCGTACACCCGGATGATGTGGAAGCCGAACTCCGTCTCCACCGGACCGACGGTCTCGCCTTGCTCGGCCTCGAAGAGGGCCTCCTCGAAGTTCGGGACGGTCTCGCCGCGTCCTATGCAGCCGAGGTCGCCGCCTTGCTCGGCGCTGCCGGGGTCCTGGGAGAGTTCCCCGGCAAGCTCGGCGAAGTCCGCGCCGTCTTCGAGGTCCCGCAAAGTCTCCTCGGCCAATTCATTTTGGTCCGGGCCGAAGAGGATGTGCCGGGCGCAGCGCTGGGCCGGGGTCGTGAACTGAGCTTCGCTGTTCTCCTCGTAGAAGTTTTGGACCTCCTCGTCGGAGGGCTCGGGGTCTTCGACGACCCTCTCCTGCACCTTCTGTCCCGGCAGGATGAACTCCCGGATGTCGCGGCGGAGGTCTTCCTCCGTCAGGCCGCTCTGTTCGAGAAGGAGGTCGAAAGCCTCTTCCTCGCCCACGTCGAGGCCCTGTTCTTGGGCGCTCAAGGCCGCCTGTTCTCTGGCGAACTCCAGCTCCTCATCGACCTCTTCCTCGGTGATCTCGATATCGTTCTCCTCGACGTAGGCGTCCACGATCGCGGTCTGGACGAGCTGGGGCATCACCTGAGCCACGGCCTGCTCGTACTGCGGGGAGCCGGGGGCGATCTCCGCCCCGCCCTGCTGGGCGAAGAGGTCCAACTGTTCCTCGACGTCGGCCTGCGTCACCTCGCCACCCTCGAAAGTGGCGACCTTCTGCGCGCCGGAGGGCTGGTTCGCGACGGGCTCCGCCGCGTTGCAGGAAACGAAGAACGCGGAGGCTACCACGAGCCCGAAGACGGCCAGCGCCTTCCTCAAAGACAGATTGATCAAAACGGGGAGAACCTCGCTGTTAGGGTGCAAAAAACCGCGCCGGATTATACCACGGAGCCTTTTCGCGCCCCGTGGTCAACCGTCGAGTTCCGAAAGAGAAGCCTCGGCGAGTGAGAGCGGATCCAACCCAGAACCCCTGACGCTCACCCGGCCTTCTCTTCCGGCAACGGTGCCGCCGGTCTTTTCGCGGATGTTCTTCCTCGCCTTCGCCTCCGCGGTTACGCCGTAGACGGTGAGCGTTCCGGAGCGGTAGGAAACAGAGGTAGCGCCCGCGTTTTTGCCTGAGATCCTGACCCGCGACAGTCCGAGCAGGTTCTTCGCGGGCTCCGGCAACTCCCCGAAGCGATCCGCCAGCTCCTCGGCGAGGTCGTCCACCTCCGTGAGGGACTTCGTCCCGGACGCCCGACGATACAGGTCCACGCGCTCTATTTCGTCAGCCACGTATTCCGGCGGCAAATATGCATCGAGCGGCATCTCGACGATGACGGGTTTTTCGTCCCGCTTTTCGGGCTTCTCGCCCTTCGCGAGCACGACCGCTTCTTCGAGGAGGCGCAGGTACATCTCGAAGCCGACGGCGGCGATGTGCCCGGACTGCTCCGCCCCGAGGAGGTTGCCCGCGCCCCGTATCTCCAGATCCCGCATCGCCACCGCGAAGCCGCTCCCGAGTTCGGTGAAGTCCATGAGGGCTTCGAGGCGCTTCTGGGACTCGATGGTGGCTCCGAGCGGAGCAAACAAATACGCGTACGCCTGCCGGGTGGAGCGTCCGGTCCTGCCGCGGAGCTGGTAGAGCTGCGAAAGGCCCATCAGGTCCGAGCGGTCCACGATCAAGGTGTTCGCCGTGGCCACGTCCAGCCCGCTCTCGACGATGGTGGTCGTGACGAGCACGTCCACCTCCCTGTCGAGGAAGCGGCGCATCACGTCTTCGAGCGCCCTTTCGGGCATCTGCCCGTGCGCCGTGACGTAGCTGACGCCGTCCGTGAGGTCCCGCAACCTCTCCGTCGCCTCGTCTATGCTCTCGACGCGGTTGTGGACGAAGAAGACCTGACCGCCCCGGTTCGTCTCCCGCTCGATGGCGCGTTTCACGAGGTCTTCGTCGTACGGGCCGACGTGGGTCAGGATGCTGCGACGGCCCGCCGGCGGCGTCTCTATGACGCTGATGTCGCGTAAGCTCGCCAGTCCCATCTGCATCGTGCGAGGGATCGGGGTCGCCGTCAGCGTCAACACGTCCACGCTCGTCTTGAACTGCTTTATGCGTTCTTTGTGTTTGACCCCGAAACGCTGTTCCTCGTCCACGACGATCAGCCCGAGGTCCTTCGGGGAGATCTCCGCGTTCAAAATGGCGTGGGTCCCGATGAGGACGTCGATCTCACCGGAGGCGAAGTCGCGCAGTATGTTCTTTCTTTCGGCCGCGGTCGAGAAGCGCGAAAGACTCTCCACCCTCACGGCGAACCTGCCGAGGCGTTCTCTGAAAGTCCTGAAGTGTTGCTGGACGAGGATGGTCGTCGGGGCGAGCATCATGGTCTGCTTGCCGCTCAATGCGGCCTTGAACGCCGCCCGCACGGCCACCTCGGTCTTGCCGAAACCGACGTCGCCGCAGACGAGGCGGTCCATCGGGCGCGGTTTTCGCATGTCTTCCTTGACCGTCGCTATGGCCGCGGCCTGGTCCGTGGTCTCCTGATACGCGAAGCTCTCCTCGAGGTCGCGCTCCCACTCCGAGTCGGGGGAGAAGGCGAAGCCGGGGGCCGAACCGCGAACCGCGCGGAGCCGGAGGAGTTCCCCCGCCAGCACCTTGACCCGGCTGCGAACGCGCTCGGTGACGCGAGCCCAGCTCTCGCCGCCGAGCCTGTCCAACCTCGCGCCCGCTCCGACGTACTTGTGGAGGAGCTCCATCTGCTCGTAGGGGACGAAGAGCGTGTCTCCGTCGCGGTAGGAGACCCGCATATAGTCGCGGGTCACGCCGAGGGCTTCTCTCGAAACCAGCCCCTCGAAACGACCAATCCCCTGCGCCGCGTGGACCACGAGATCCCCGACCTTCAAATCCGCGAAAGAAGTCAGAGTGCGGCCGCGAGCCTTCGGCCTCTCC
>JBOHBL010000401.1:0-1193 GCA_050698295.1 Rubrobacteraceae bacterium
ATGCGGCAGCATCGCGTGCGCGGCATCGCCGAGCAGCACGACCCGTCCCGCCGTCCAGCTTTCGAGCGGCGCATAATCGTGCAGCGCCCACCATGCCGGATCCTCCTCGACCGCCCCGACCATCTCCGTCACCGCGGGGTGCCAGCCCTCGAAGGCGGCGAGTGCTTCTTTCACCTCGGCCTCGACTTTCCACGTTGGCTCATCCCACTTCTCCCGATCCACGACGGCGAGGAAGTTCACGACCCCGCCGTCGGCGTTGATCGGGTAGTGGAGGAGATGGCCCCCCGGCCCCGGCCAGAACTGTATCGAGCCGGGATCCGGCAAAGACGGCAACTTCTCCACGGGTATGAGCCCGCGAAAGCCCACGTCACAAGAGAACACCGCTTTGGGATCTCCGCCGACCACCCGCTGCCGCAGCGCGGAGTGGACGCCGTCCGCCCCGACCACGACGTCGGCGAACGCGGATTGCCCGCCCTCGAACATGAGTCGCGCCCTGTCCGGCTCCTCCTCCACGTCCACGACTTTATGGCTCAGGCGGACGACTCCCGGCCCCAACCTGTCGATGAGCGCGCGTTGCAGGTGCTTGCGGTGCATCCCGTAGAACGGCGCGCCGCACCTGTTCCGATACCACTCGCCTACCGGGTGCGACCAGATCAAGGCCCCGTCGTCCCAGCGTCGAAACTGCAGCTCCGTCGGCTCCCACGAAGTCTCGGCCAGAGCCTCGTCCACACCCAATCGCCGCAGCAGACGAGTGCTGTTCGCCGCCAGAGCCACGGCAGCGCCGATCTCAGCCAACTCCGACGACTGCTCGAACACTTCCGCCTCGACGCCCAATTCCCGCAAAGCGATGGCTAGGGTCAGGCCACCGACGCCAGCGCCCGCCACCGCCACACGAAACTCATCCGAACTCATGCCTTCCTCCTTTCACCAGCACCGTAGCGCCAGGCGGCCACACGCCCGCCGTGAAGCCGGATCCCCGCCCTCAGACCCTCTATGTACTTCCCGCCCGCCGTCGGACGGGCCGCGCAAAAGGTTCGCTCGTCGAGCATGAAACTCTCTCCCTCTCCCTGAAAGTAGCCTTTGTGGTATTTGATGCCATTCCCACAGTCGCGTCAACGCAATCTTTCGATATTATCGAAGCGAGGGAAATTTTTGGGGGAATAGTTGCGATATCGTGGGCTTGAGTTCCATGT
>JBOHBL010000402.1:0-2867 GCA_050698295.1 Rubrobacteraceae bacterium
CGTCGGGACCTACGACGCGGAAGGTCTCTCCGGCCGCCCCCGCGACGAGTCCCGTCCCGGCGGCGAGTATGCCGGGCAGAGCCGCGGTGACGGTGCTCTTCCCGCTTCCGTCTATGCCGAGTATGCAGACGTGGATGGTCATGAGGTCGATTCTCCTTTAGCTTAGGCTTCAGGTTTCAGGTCTCAGGCTTCAGGTTTTTGTGGGTAGCCGACGTGCCGGGGGCTTTCGCCGCTTCCACTCCCGCCGGGAACCGGTATTTTGGTCCGGGCGCGAAGGTCAGGGAACCGGCGACCTCCAGGGTCAATCGGTCGTGGAAAGTCACAGGGTCTTCGTCGAGGAAGAACTCGGCGCGTCCCGCCGTCCGAACCTCCACCCGCTCCGCCCCTTCGAGACGGACTCGAATAGCCTCCCGAACGAGCCGCCGCGGAGCGAGGACCATCCGTAGAGCCGAAGCCCTCCCCTCGAACGGCGCGAAATACAGCGACACCGCCTCTTCTTCGACGCGCGTCTCCGGGTCCACGGGAAGCTCATCGACCGGGAAGTTCATGGCGACACCCGCAAGCAGCGGGAAGACTTCTTTTTGGCTTTTTGCCCTGACCTCCACCACCTCCGCCGCGGAGGGGCCGGAGAGGACGGACTTCACGGATCGGAGGAACATGGCGAGGACGTACTCGGCGTTGTTCACTTTTTCGATGCCGAAGAGCTTTGCCGCGACCGTTCGCGGGCCGGAGAGCCCGCGGCGCAGGCGTTCGAGGTCTCCGGGGACGCGACCGAACTGCCCGAAGCCGCACATGGTGGCGGCGTAACGCACCTCCGAGCCACCCCCCGGCGCGCCGACCTCGCAGCGCATCACGCAGCACTGCGCGGTTCGACCTGCCAGGAGGTTCTCGACGATGCCTCGCAGACCCGCCTCCGGGTCGCGCGGAACCCCGAACCACCGGGCGACGGGGTTCCCGGACCCCATCCGCAAAGCGCCCACCACGACCCGCTTCCCTCCAGGCAACTCGCCCCCCGCGCTTCCATCGCGCAAACCCTCGATCACCGCTCGCAAAGTCCCGCTGCCTCCCCCCGCCACGACCAGCGCCATAGCCTCCGATCCCGCCAGAAACTCCGCCACGCACCTCCGGGCCGAACCGTGATCCTCCACCACCTCCACCCGCGACTCCACTCCTCCCAGAAGTTCCTCAAACACCGCCCGCAACCCATCCGCCACCTCACGCCCGTGCCCAACCCCCGAACTCCTGTTGACCACCAACAACGCCCTCTCCACCACCGTCATCTCACCCCGCCTTCCGCTTCGCCTCCACGACAAACTCCCGATCAAATTTACTTACAATGTAAATATACACCGTAAGTAAATATAGCGCAAGCTATTTGGCGACAAATTTTGCGTGGGGGTTTTCGCGTCCTCGCGTGGGGGGCGACTTCCATCCGGTACACTCTAGAGGAACGAAGTCTCATGAGAGGGAGTGTTTTTCGTGGAGTGGATCAAGGTGATAGACCGCGACGGGTTGAAGGCGAAGATCGAGGATGGCGAGGATTTCGTATTGCTCGAAGTGCTTGGGGAGGAGTCGTACCGGAAGGGGCATTTGCCTGGCGCGGTGCGTTTTCAGGACGTGTCCCTCGCCTCCGAGGTCATCCCGGACAAGGATACGGTCGTCGTGGCCTATTGCTCGAACTTCACCTGACACTCCTCTACGCGGGTCGTCCGGGAGCTGACGACCGAAGGCTACAAGAATGTCTACGACTACGAGGGCGGCAAGAAAGACTGGACCGACCACGGCCTTCCCACCGAGAGCGGGGAATAGAGAGACCGATTGGAGACGCAGTTCCACTCGTTCTTCACCTGGGCGCTCGCCAAGCACGGCGTGAAGGCTGGACGAGCCGCCGGGATAGCCGGCGCGGTTGGGGCCGCATTTCCGGACACACCCTCCTTTATAGCGACCGCGTACTACATCGGGCCCGTATATTTGCGGGACGGGTGGAGTTCGATGGACACCGGGGCAATCCTCGACGCGATTTATTTCACCGGGCCTTTCGGCGCGACGGGGAGCGCAATGCATTCGGCGCTCCCCGTCGTCGTCTTGCTCGTTTTGTACAGGATCTTCAAACTCGGGAGGCGGGACGGGCGGCGGATACTGATCTGGTTTCTGCTCGGGTGGTTCGGTCACACCATCGTCGATTTCCTCACCCACGTCGATGACGCTCGTCCGCTGTTCTGGCCGATCTCCGACTGGCTCTGGTCCAGCCCCGTCTCATACTACAACCCCGATTACTACGGACGCGAGTTTTCGCTGATGGTCAACGGCCTCGCGTTCGTCATCATCATTTCTCTCCTCGTAAAGCGCATCGTCAAGGGCCGCGAAACTTCCTCCGTCGGGGATTCTGAAAAGAGGCCGGGCGGCGTGGCATGAGTTTCCTATCTCTATCCAAAGGCGCACCTCGTTTGATAAACTCACTCCCTTACGGAGAGGTGTCCGAGCTGGCCGAAGGAGCGCGACTGGAAATCGCGTAGGCGGTTTATAGCCGTCTCGTGGGTTCGAATCCCACCCTCTCCGCTTTTTATCTGTGTTTGCAGGTGAAACGCACCGAAGCGAGACGAGGGTCGGCGAGGCTCCGGAGGTCTTCGGGGTCTCGTTTTTTGCGATTTACTGCAACCGTACTGCAACCGGGTTCAGCCGAGAGCTTCGTCCATCGCGCCGGAGGCGGCGTCGCCCATGCCGGGGAGGACGTGAGAATACGTGTCGAGGGTTATGGATATGGTGGCGTGTCCGAGGAGTTCCTGGACGTATTTGGCGTGTACGCCCTGTGAGAGAAGGAGGGTGGCGCACGTGTGCCGGAGGTCGTGGAAGCGGATGTTCGGAAG
>JBOHBL010000403.1:0-1322 GCA_050698295.1 Rubrobacteraceae bacterium
CCGCAAGGGCTTCAAGTTCTCGACCTACGCTACGTGGTGGATCCGGCAGGCGATCGCACGGGCGCTTGCCGACAAGGCGCGCACGATCCGGATCCCTGTCCACGTGGTGGAGAAGCTCAACAAGATCGGGCGGGCCGAGCGCAAGCTCGTCACGGAGCTCGGGCGCGAGCCGACCCCCGAGGAGATCGCCCGCCACACGGGCATCGACCCCGACGAGGTCGACTCCATCAAGCGCTCCGCGCAGGCGCCCGTGTCGCTCGAGAAGCCGGTGGGCGACGAGGAGGAGTCGGAGTTCGGCCAGTTCATCGCCGACGAGCGGGCCGAGTCTCCCTACGAGCGGGCTGCCGAGATCCTCACGAAGGAGGCCCTCCGCGAGGCGCTGGAGAATCTGTCCTACCGCGAGCGGCGCGTGCTCGAGCTCCGCTACGGGCTGGGCGGCGAGCACCCGCGCACGCTCGACGAGGTGGGCCGCACATTCAACGTCACTCGCGAGCGGATCCGCCAGATCGAGAACCAGTCGCTCAAGAAGCTTCAGTCGCTCGCCGAGGCGCAGAAGCTCCGCGAAGTCGCTTAGAGCCTGTCTCAATGCCCGGATCGGGCGCCTTGGCTCGCCGCCCGGCCCCGCGGCCTTGACAAGCGGTTCGCGCGCGGAGAGGGTGCGCGCCGGAGATAACGCGTTCCGAATGGAGGAGATGTGCAGAGCACCCTCGGCGAGTACCAGGAGACCCAGTCCCAGGAGGCCTTCGCGCTTCAGAACTCGAAGCTCCTGAAGGTCTCGCTCAACCAGATCACGGTCCAGGCCAAGCTCGGCTCGATGGTCGCCTACCAGGGCGACGTGTCGTTCGAGCACGCTGGAGCGGGGGGCGTCGGCCGCTTCCTGAAGAAGCAGCTCACCGGCGAGGGCACGCAGCTGATGAAGATCTCCGGCACCGGCGAGGTCTTCCTCGCCGACCTCGCGCAGGACATCCACCTGATCAGGCTCGAGGGTGACGAGATCACCTGCAACGGGCAGAACGTGCTCGCCTTCGACGCGGGGATCGACTGGGACATCAGGAAGGTCGAGGGCGGCTTCTCCGGGGCGCTCGCGGGCGGTCTCTTCAACATGTCGCTTGCCGGCACCGGCTGGGTCGCGGTCATATCCAACGGGCCACCGGTCCTGCTCTCGACCGGGGAGGCGCCGACCTTCTGCGACCCCCAGGCCGCCATCACCTGGTCGAGCGGCGTGCAGACGCACGTGAAGTCGGACGTGAACATGAAGACGCTGATCGGTCGCGGGTCCGGGGAGACGATCCAGATCGGGTTCACGGGAGTCGGCTGGGTGC
>JBOHBL010000404.1:0-1140 GCA_050698295.1 Rubrobacteraceae bacterium
GCCACCATGCACCCGGCGGGATGTCCCCCGTAGGTGTTTATATGACGCAGCCGCTCGTACTGCCCGTCGGCGGCGAATGTCTCGTAGATATCGCGGCGAATCGCCGTCGCCGAGAGCGGGAAGTAGGCGCTCGTTATGCCCTTCGCCATCGTCACGATATCCGGCTCGACCCCGTAGTGCTGGTGGCCGAACCTGGCTCCGGTCCTGCCGAAGCCGCAGATGACTTCGTCTATGATGAGAAGTACCCCGTAGCGCTCGCAGATCTCCTTCACCTGGGGCAGATAATTTTCCGGTGGAATCAGCGTGCCTCCGCCGGAGATGATCGGCTCCATGATGACTCCGGCCACGGTCTCCGGCAGTTCCCACTTGATGGTCTCCTCGATGGCGCGGGCGCACTCCAACCCGTAGGTTTCAGCGTCGAGGTGATCCGGCCTGCGGTACAGGTCGGGTGGCGGTACGTGAAGGAATCCCGGAGCCAGCGGCTCATAGCGGTACTTCCTCTGCGCCTGCCCGGTGGCCGCGAGCGAACCCATCGTGTTTCCGTGATAGGCGCGGTAGCGGCTTATGAACTTCCAGCGGTCAGGTTCCCCGTTTTGCTGGTGGTACTGGCGCGCGACCTTGAACGCGGTCTCGTTCGCCTCCGAGCCTGAGTTGGAGAAGAAGAAGGCATACTCTCCCTCCAGCCAGTCCTCGTTCAGCTTCTCGGCAAGCTCTATGGCTGGCAGGTGGCTCTTTGTCAGGGGGAAATAAGGTAGCTTGACGAGCTGGTCGTAGGCGGCCTTTGCCAGTTCCTCGCGTCCGTACCCGACGTTGATGCACCACAGTCCCGAGGTGCCGTCGAGGTAGCGGCTTCCGTCCAGGGTCGTGAACCACGCCCCCTCTCCCCCGGTCGCGACCATCGGCGAAGCCTCGGGGGAGTAGCCCGACATCGCGTGCCAGACATACTTTCTGTCCTTCTCGATCCATCCTTGAGTCTCTTTGAGCATGATTCTCCTTTCGCGCGTCTTTAGCTGAGTATCTTCTCCGGCGACGCGCACGGAAGGTCGTGCGCCTCGGCGACCGGCCCGGAGACGAGATCCCCGTTCAAAGTGGAGAGTCCTTGCGCGAGCGCCGGATCTCCTTCCGCGGCTCCCTCCACTC
>JBOHBL010000405.1:0-1124 GCA_050698295.1 Rubrobacteraceae bacterium
GTTCCCCTCCCGGACGAAAAGACGCGCTCCCCGCACACAGCGGCCGTCGACGTCTAGCCGTAAGGAGACACCCGTGTGGTCGCCTTGCCGCTGTCACCGTCGATGTATGTCACGAACGAGTCTTCGGACGCGTCAGCGGGGCTGAACCCGGCCAACGTCCCTTGTCCAACCTGCACGCGGTACCACTCGTGCATGGTCTCGAGAGACTTGTCGCCGCTCGTGCGCTTGATGTCGGTGAGTCCAGCCTCGTCGATCACATAGTCATGAGTCGGATCGGACGTCGTGATCCCGTGCTCCGTCCAGGAGATCCCAGCGCCCTCGACACCTTCCAGCTCAACCGCTCGCGTCTGCCCGTCGGGCGACACGAGCACGAGATAGCTGGAGTCCTCCCCGCCCTCCTCCACCCGCATCGCCAGAACCGCATCATCGATCGCGAAGTCTTTCGGCGGCGGACCAACGCTGCAGCCAGTCATCATGGGGGCGACGACCGCCAGACTCCCTGCGAAAACGAACGTTGCTGAACGACCTGCGCGAACCCGCACTCCGTGGTCCTCTCCGAGACGATGAACGATCTGGATCCTAACGGTGGCGCGGAATCGTCACCCACCAACCCAGGGGCCGTCGAATGACGCCGTTGCCTACCGCATGACCCATTGCATAGGTTGGACGTGCCTGACACATGTCAGTGATCCGTAGTGAACCCATCCGGGAAGGTCATTCATGCGCTCGCCCAAGCACGAGGCGGCTTCCGTCGCCGCATCCGCACCGACAGTCTTCGGCCACGCTCTCGGCGTCGTCCAGGGCAGGAAAGCCATGTCGATCCTCGCTGTGCACAACGAGGCGAGAAAGCTGGTCGTCTTCGAGAAGTCGATGATGTCCAACGCGAAGATCTACGTCATCAATGTCGACGACCAAGGATCGCAGTCCGTCCTGCATGTCGTCGCCGGCGCCGACCCGCGGATGCGCGGAGCTCTGCTCGACGGGATGCTCAATCAGAAGGGCGCAGCGAAGTTCGTGGGCTCAGTCCAGGAGGCCGCCACCAGCGAGGCGGCTCTAACCCCTACACCCGTCCCCAACCACTACATGCAGAAGAAGCAGCAGATCCCGTGGGAAGACCCCAACGT
>JBOHBL010000406.1:0-5565 GCA_050698295.1 Rubrobacteraceae bacterium
CGGCCACCGCCACGGCCACCGCCACGGCCACCGCCCCGTCCTTGCGGCCCTCCCGGCCCCCCGCCGGGTCCGCCTGCTCTGTTATCGTTTCTTGGACGACCCAAGATAAACCCTCCTTAAACTAAAGTTCGAGTCCGGCCTCGCGCGCGCCCTCCGCGAGAGCGGCGACGCGACCGTGGTACTTGTTCCCGCCCCGGTCGAAGATGACGGTCTCGTATCCCGCGTCCTTCGCCTTTTGGGCGATGAGTTCTCCGACCTTCTTCGCCGCCTCGGTGCGGTTCTCGGCGTCCGTGAACGCTCTCGAATCCGCCGAAGCGAGGGTGTGACCTTCGAGGTCGTCCACGAGCTGGGCGTAAATATGCGTGTTCGAGCGGTACACCGAGAGCCTCGGACGCTCCGGGGTGCCCATCAGCTTGCGCCGGATGCGAGCGCGGCGCTTGTTCCTCTGAGCCCTTTTCTGTAGAACTGCCATTATTACCTCTCTATCCGGCCTTGCCGACCTTGCGGCGGATCTGCTCGCCTTCGTAGCGGATGCCCTTGCCCTTGTACGGCTCCGGCGGACGGACTTTGCGTATCTCCGCCGCTATCTGTCCGACCCGCTGCTTGTCTATGCCGCGGACGATGATCGTCGTCGGAGCCGGGACCTCGAACTGTATTTCGTCCCGAGGCTCTATGGACACGGGATGCGAAAACCCGACCTGCAAATTCACGTTCTGTCCCTGCAACTGCGCCCGGTACCCGACGCCCGAAATCTGGAGCGTCTTCGAGAACCCGTCCGTCACGCCGACGACGGCGTTGTAGAGCAGCGAGCGCGTCAGCCCGTGCTGCGCCTTGTGCTTGGGCGACTCCGAGGCGCGAGTAAGAACGAGGCTCCCATCTTCCTCCTTCACCTCGACGCCCTCGCCCAGCGGCACGGTGAGTTCGCCTTTGGAGCCCTTCACCTTTATGCTCCGGCCGGAGAACTCGACGTTCACGCCCTGCGGCACTTCGACCGGGTAATTTCCAATCCTCGACATCGAAACCTCCTAGTAGACGAAGCAGAGGACTTCGCCGCCGACGCCCCTGCTGCGGGCTTTGTGGTCGGTGAGTATCCCCTGAGAAGTCGAGAGTATGGCCACTCCGAGGCCGTCGAGGACGCGCGGGATCTCCTGCTGCTTGCGATACGTCCTGCGCCCCGGACGGCTCACGCGCCTCATGCCGTGTATCGCCCGGTCCCCATCGGGGCCGTACTTGAGCGTTATCGTGATCTTGCGCTCCGCCCCGTTGCCGCTCTCGGAATAGTCGTTGACGTAGCCCTCCTCCTTGAGGATGCGGGCGATCTCCGCCTTCATCTTGGAGTGAGGGATGTCGACCGTTTCGTGCTTCGCCAGACCCGCGTTGCGAATGCGGGTCAGAAAATCCGCTATGGGATCGTTGACCGCCATGTCACCAACTCGCCTTCGTTACGCCGGGGATCTTCCCCTCGTGCGCCAGTTGCCTCAAGCAGATGCGGCACAGCCCGAACTTCCGGTAGTAACCGTGGGCGCGCCCGCAATTCTGGCACCGGTTGTACTCCCTGGTGGAGAACTTCTGCTTTTTCTGCTGCTTCACCAACAGCGCTTTCCTCGTCATCGAATAACCTCTCAGTTTTCCCTGAAGGGCATGCCGAGCTGCCTGAGCAGTTCGCGCCCCTCCTCGTCGGTCTCCGCCGTCGTCACGATGGCGACGTCCAGGCCGCGCGTCGCGTCGATGGCGTCGTAGGATATCTCCGGGAAGATGATCTGCTCCCGAAGCCCAAGCGCATAGTTGCCACTCCCGTCGAAAGACCTCGGGCTCACGCCCCGGAAGTCCCGCACCCGCGGAAGAGCCACGGAGACCAAACGGTCGAAGAACTCCCACATGCGTTCGCCGCGCAGGGTCACCCTCGCGCCGACGGGCATGCCCTCGCGGATCTTGAATCCGGCGATGGATTTGCGGGCGCGGCGAAGCTGCGGTTTTTGACCCGTTATCTTTGCCAGATCCGCCATCGCGCCGTCCATTTTGCGGCTGTCGGCGGCGGCTTCTCCGACGCCCATGTTCACCACGATCTTCTCGATGGTTGGGATCCTCATGTGGTTTTGGATCTCGAACTTCTCTCTGAGAGAGGGCCGGATCTCCGCCCGGTAAACTTCTTTTAACCTGCTAGCCATCTATGTCCTCCCCGGACCTCTTGGCGACCCGAAGCTTCTCTCCCGATTCCGTGAAGCGGTAGCCCACGCGAGTGGGTTCCCCGCTGTTCGGGTCCACCAGCATCACGTTCGAGACGTGTATCGGCGCGTCGAACTGGAACATCCCCTGCGGGTTGTTCTGGGTCGGCTGCGCGTGGCGCGTCCGGGTGTTCACGCCCTCCACGACGACACGATTCTTCTTCGGAATCACCCGCTCGACCTCGCCGCGCTTTCCTTTTTCTCTGCCGGAGATCACGACCACCGTATCTCCGCGTTTTATCTTCAGTCCCATCAAAGCACCTCCGGAGCCAACGAGATGATCCTGGTGTAGCCCTTCTCGCGGAGTTCTCTTGCGACCGGGCCGAAGATACGGGTCCCGCGCGGCGCGCCGTCCTGGTTGATGACGACGCCCGCGTTGTCTCCGAAGCGGATGTACGATCCGTCGTCGCGGCGAGTCTCTTTCGCCGTCCTCACCACGACCGCCCGAACGACCTCGCCCTTCTTGACGCCGCCGCCCGGAGTCGCCTCCTTGACGGTCGCCACGATGATGTCCCCGACGCCCGCGCTGCGGCGCTTGCTGCCGCCGAGGATGCGGATGGTGAGAAGGCTCCTCGCCCCCGAGTTATCCGCGACCCTGAGTCTGGTTTCGTTCTGGATCATTACTCGGCCCTCGATATGACGTTCGCGAGCCGCCACCGCTTCCGCTTCGAGAGAGGCCGCGTCTCGATGATCCTCACGGTGTCGCCGATGTGCGCGTCGTTGGCCTCGTCATGCACCATGAACTTCTTCGTCCGGCGCACGCGCTTCTTGTATTTCTTGTGCCGGATCAAGGTCTCGACCGAGACGGTCACCGTCTTGTCCGAAGCATCGGAGACGACGAGCCCGACGCGCTCCTTGCGGCGGTTCCGCTCGGTGTCGGTCTGTATCTGCCCCTCGTCCTGGTCGAAGGCCGGGCCCTTTGCCGCGGCCTCTCCCAGGTCCTCGGCGACCTCGGTCTCGGTGAACTCCTCGCCTTCCGCGAGGTCGCCCACGACTTCGGTTTCCTCCTCGGGCTGGGCCGGGGCTTCTTCGGGCTCTCGAGCCTCCCCGGTCGCCCTGATCTTTTCTTCCTCGGTCATCCTACTGCTCCTGCTTCTGGTTGAGTACGGTCAGGAGGCGCGCGATGTTTTTGCGGACCTCCTTGAGTTGACCGGTGTTCTCCAACTGTCCGGTGGCGTGCTGGAAGCGGAGGTTGAACAATTCGCGCCTGGTGTCGGCGACTCGCTGTTCGATCTCCCGCACGTCCAGCTCCTGTACGTCGGCGGCCTTCACTGCTGCACACCTCCTCGGGAGACGAAGCGGGTCTTTATCGGGAGCTTCTGCGCGGCGAGCCGCATGGCGTCGCGGGCAAGCTCTTCACTCACGCCGCTCATCTCGAACATCACGCGGCCCGGCTTGACGACGGCCACGTAGTCCTCCGGGGTTCCCTTGCCGCTTCCCATCCTCGTTTCGGCGGGTTTTTTCGTCACCGGCTTGTGGGGGAAGATGTTGATCCAGACCTTCCCTCCGCGCTTTATTTTCCTCGTCATCGCGATACGGGCGGCTTCGATTTGCCGGTTGGTGATCCAGGCCGGCTCCAGCGCCTGCAAGCCGTACTCGCCGAAGTCGACGTCGGTGCCGCCTTTGGCGAGCCCGCGCATGCGACCGCGGTGCGGCTTGCGGTACTTCATCTTTTTGGGTACCAGCATTTGTCTAGCTCCTGCCTTCGGTGTCTTCGCCTATGCCGTGGTTGATCCAAACCTTCACGCCGATCTGACCCATCTGCGTCTTGGCCTCCCTGAATCCGTACTGGATGTCGGCATCGAGCGTGTGCAGGGGGACCTGCCCCTCCGATATCGTCTCCTGACGGCTCATCTCGATCCCACCGAGACGACCGCCGCATTGGATCCTCGCGCCCTTCGCGCCACTCCGCATCGCGCTCGTGAGGGCCCGCTTCATCGTCCGGCGGAAAGCAGCCCTTCCGACGAGCTGCTCGGCTATCGACTCGGCGACGAGTTCCGCGTTCAACTCCGGCCTCGACACCTCGCGGACGTTGACCTGGACTTTCTTTTTGGTGAGCCTCTCGAGTTCGCCCCGAAGCGCATCGACTTCGGAACCGCCCTTGCCGATGACGATGCCCGGCCTGGCGGTGTGGATGTCTATGACGATCTCACCCTGCTCGGCGGCTTTTCTGATCCTCACGTCCGCAATGCCGGCCCGGCTCAATTTCTTCTCGATGTGCTCGCGGACCTTGAGGTCCTCGCCCAAAAGCTCGGCGAAGTCCTTGTCCGAGTACCAACTGCTCTTGAAGTCCAGCTTCTCGCCCTTGCGCTTTACGCCGAGGCGGAAGCCTTCGGGATGTACTTTCTGACCCATCTATTCCTCCTCGTTTCCGGGCGTGTCCGTGTCTCCGCCGACCAGGACGCCCGCAGGGTCGCCGAGCTTCACGGAGATGTGGCTGGTGCGTTTGCGGATCATGGTAGCGCGGCCCATCGCCCTCGCCCGATACCGTTTTATGGTCGGTCCTTCGTCCACCCGGATCTCACGCACGAACAACTCCACCGGGTCGATGCCGTCGTTGTGTTCGGCGTTGGCCGCCGCGCTGTTGAGCACGTCTCCGACTATCCGCGCGGCACGCTTGTTGGTGAACTGGAGGAGGTTGATCGCCTCCGGGTAGCTCTTGCCGCGAATCTCATCGGCGACGAGACGCGCCTTGCGGGGGGCGATGCGGACGTATTTGGCTACGGCCTTCACGTTATCGCCTCCTCGCGATGCGGTCGTCCTTGCGGTGCGTCCTGAAAGTCCGGGTCGGGGCGAACTCCCCGAGCTTGTGGCCGACCATGTTCTCCGTGCAGAAGACGGGGACGTGCTTGCGCCCGTCGTGGACGGCGATGGTGTGGCCGACGAACTCCGGGTAAATCACCGACGCCCGGCTCCACGTTTTGAGCATCCGCTTCTCGTTGTTCTCGTTCATGCGGAGGATGCGCTCCATGAGGCGCTCCTCCACGAACGGGTCTTTTTTGGATGAGCGCGTCATCTAGCGTCTCCTTCCCTTCCTTCTCCGGCGCGCGATCATGGCGTCGGAACGCTTCTTCATTTTGCGCGTCGGCTTGCCCTGCGTGATCTTGCCCCACGGCGTCACCGGCGCCCGACCGGGGGTGGATTTGCCCTCGCCACCACCATGCGGATGGTCGACCGGGTTCATCACGGTTCCGCGCACCGTCGGACGAATGCCGAGGCGGCGCTTCCTCCCGGCCTTCCCCCAGCGCACGTTCTGGTGCGACTGGTTCCCGACGACCCCGACCGTGGCCCGGCAGGTCGCCTGAACCCGACGCCGCTCGCCCGAGGGCAAACGCAGCGT
>JBOHBL010000407.1:0-2844 GCA_050698295.1 Rubrobacteraceae bacterium
AGGTTTGATCGAGAAAAACCCCCAATCTCTCTCCGGCGTCCCGGTCGTGAGCGCGAGGCTCGTATGCGCCGGATATTTCTCGCAGGGATTCGAGGAGTTCGGTCGCGCCTTTCGAGCCGGACAACGCCCTTTCGAGGGCCTTTCTCTGCTCCGGGCCGCGTCCGGCTCCGCCTCGCAGCGCCGCCAGAGCTTCCCGGTCGAAGGCGTCGGGGCGGAAGAGGTCGGTGTCCACGCCGCCGGAGAGAGCGAGGGTCTTCTGTTCCATCTCCGGGAAGTCCTCGACGATGGTTCCGGCTCCGTGGGGAGAGGGGGAGATGACCTTCGTTGCGCCTTCCAGTCCTTCGCGGGCGAGGTCCATGTACCTTTCGCTCCGGCGGGCGACGTACTGGAGGCAGCTTCCGTGGACGATGCACAGGTACGGAACGTCCGACCCTTCGAGTGCGCGGCGAGCTATGAGAGGCCCCGGCACGGAATGGTTCGTGACGACGGCCTCGGAGTCTGATGCCTCCAGAACACTTCGAACCGCCTCGACGTTCCGTTCGAGGTAATTCTTCAGTTCATCGTCGGAGAGGTCGAGAAAAGTCTTCACCCGCCATCCGGGATAATCGTCGTAGACGTAGACCGGAAGGAGGCCGCCGATGTCCGGTTTATAGACGGCGCAAAAACCGGGATACGGAGTTTCCCGTTCTCCTCCCGGCTCGATCTCATCACCGGACACCGAACTCCAGAGGTTCACGAAGTCGAACTCTGGAGGGTCCGATTCCTGGCACAGGAGGTGGACTTCGTGGCCTTCCTTTACGAGGGCGCGACAGAGGTTCTGGACGTAGACGTTGCTCCCGGAGCCGGAGAGCATGTATCCGTGGGTCATGTGCAGTCGCATGGCGGCAAGGATAGCAGGCGGGCCAAAGGGCGGCGTAACTTGTAATATTCGAGGGAGTGTACGTTTTCATTTACGAGGAGGCCGCTGATGGCGCGTGTAAAGAATGCAAAGGTCCCCGAGGTTGGAGAGGAGGCGCCGGGGTTCAACCTGTCGAGCGCCCAGGGAGGGAGTCTCAGGCTCGACATGAGAACCGTGAGGGGGCCGGTGATCGTGGTTTTCTTCCGGGGGGCGTGGAGCGAGGAGGACGTTTCCTACTTCAAGGCGCTCGCGGAGAAGGAAGATGAGATCAACCTGGCCCTCGGCAACATCGTCGGGATCGGGGTGACCGAGCTCGCGGAGGCCCGCGAGTTCTTGAAAACGTCCGGCATAAAGTCATACGTCCTCTACGACTACGCGAAGGTCGCGGCGCCGGCGTGGGGCCTTCTGGAAAGAGACAAAGAGCGCGGAGACCACGCCCGTCCGGCGACTTTCCTCGTGGATATGGACCACAAAATCGCCCACGCCTGGATGGGGGAACGTCCCAGCCCGGATGAGCTTCTCGCGAAGGTCGGCGAGATCACGGGCCTCCCCAAAGAACCCGAGGAAGAGGAGAAGCCGAAGAAGGAAAAAGCCGCGAAGAAAGACGACTCCGGCGAAGCGAGCGAGTCGAAGCCGGAGCGGAAGAAGCTCTCGCCAGAGGAGCGCGAGAAGCGTCGCGCCGAGCGAAAAGCGGCCCGTGAAGAGAGCGCGAAGCCGTCGCAGGAGGACGATTCGACCGAACCGAAACAAGAAAAGGAGTAGAGGAACGTGGGGGAGTCGGAAGAAGGGCCGAAGGAAGAAGCGGAGCGTCCGTCGGAGAACGGCGAGGCCGACATCGAGGAGTTGAGGACTCGCGTCGGCATCAAGGACAATCACATCCGGGAACTGTACGAGAAGCTGACTGCGGCGCAGCTCTCCGCCGACGAAGCCCGCGCCAAAAGCGAGGCCGGTCAGGAGCGGATCGAGGCTTTGCTGCGCGAGCGGGACAAGCTCAAAGAGAAGATCTCCACCCTCGAAGAAGAGCTTCGCGAATGGCGGCGCGACCGCCAGCGCCACGAGCGTCAAGTCGAGCGTCTCGAACGCGAGCTTGAGCGTCGGGACGGCGAAACGTCTCGTCTCGACCGCCTCCTCAAGCGTCGCGACGACGAGATGGAGACCCTCACCTTCGAAACCGACACCCTCGTCGCCCGCAAAGAGAGCGCGCTGAGGGACGCTCTCCGCAGGGTCGCCGGCCTCGAACGCGACCTCGAAGAGCGAGAAGACAGGGTCTCCGACCTCGAAACGACCGTCGAGCAACTCAGGTCCCAACTCCAGGAAGAACGCGAAGCCCGCGAGCGCCTCGCCGAGCCGGCCAACCGTCTGCGCTCAGGCATCGACCTCTTCAACGACTCGTCGCACCGGGAGACCGTGAACTCCCTCTCGCGCACTTTGGGCCAGCCCAACGTCCACGTCCGCCTCGCGGAGGGCGAGGAACCGCCCGCCATCCTCATCTTCACCTGGCGGGGCGTCACCTGGCAGAGCTACGCCTCAAACCCCGGCCTCGCCGTCGAAGAGCCCCGCGTCTACCTCAAGGACGCCGGAGAAGACCTCTCGGGTGTCGAGGAAGAACCCCCAAACGCCCGCGTCGGTCCCGGCGGAAAAGTATTGCTCGGGTTGTAGCCATTAGCAAATAGCTCTTGGCTAACCCAAGTTGCCCCCTATCCCGACAAACGAATATCCTCCCAGCTTGAAGGAGCCTAAACCTTTCGAGCCGGGAGGACGCGATGGACGATGCCATAACTGCAACCTACTGCCTCCTGTGCGACGAGTTCCTCAAAGCCGCCGGCCACCGCGACGATCCCCAAGCCCTCCTGTCCACCGCCGAGGTGATGACCATAGCCCTCGTCGCCGCCTCCTTCCTCGGCGGCGACATCGAGGCGGCCCGCTCTTTTTTGGACGAGTACGCC
>JBOHBL010000408.1:0-2579 GCA_050698295.1 Rubrobacteraceae bacterium
AATCTCTGCTGCGCCTCGTATTCCTCCACGATGGGCTTTAGGAAGTCATCAACGAATGCCGCAACCGACCCTCTCAGCCTCGCAACACGGTCTAGCGTATTTCTCGTAATCATCGCTTCCTCTTGAAGATCAATTCGTCCATTCCCACAAACTATGTTCTATCATATACTAACTAACGTTAGGCAGTAACCCTACATCCTTGATTGGCGAGCGTCAAGCACTTGTAGAGAACTTTCGTGAAGTGGCGGAGGATCCCTTCGGTAGGATAAGTTGTATATTTTGTAGAGATGAGGCCCAATCTGAACACGCACGACGTTAAAGGCGTTTCGCGGATTACTGTAACGCGAGCTGACGTGCTAGGGGCCGCGGTGACTCTGTTTGCCGAGAGAGGATATCGGGCCACAAGCATGAGAGACATCGCCGGCACGCTCGGTATTCGGGCACCGAGTCTCTACAACCACGTGCGTTCGAAGCAGGAGATCCTATTTGAAATCATGGACTCGGCGATGAAACGAGCGCTCGCGGACTGCCGCAAGGCGGTGAGCAGCACAGACGACGTGGCGGAGCAACTGCGTCGTGCGACCGAGTCGCTAGTGCTCCAGTTTCTTCTCTACCCGCTAGAGGTCACGGTGAGCAACAATGAGATCCGCAGCCTCGACGAGCCGCATCGCTCCAGGATCCTCGCCATGCGTGACGAGTACGGACAGGGGTTTCGGAACCTCATTGAGAGGGGATGCTCGCTGGGGAGATTTCACGTGGAGTCACCGCGTCTAGCCTCTTACGCGATCTTGGAAATGGGCAACGGCGCCAAGTCGTGGTTTCGCAAGGGCGGCTTGTATTCCGAGGCTGAAGTAGCTCGCCAGTACAGCGACTTTGCCTTACGGATTGTTGGGCTTGTTGGGGGTAATGTACCAAGCTTGAATGATGAGGATGGCGTGTTAGGGTGAGCGCATGGTTACCAAACTCATCACCTGCCGCCACTGCGGGAGCGAAGATGTCGTCAATAACGGCAAGCAGAAGTACCTCTGCCACGCCTGCTCTCGTCAGAGCCGCGAAGACCCCTCTCCCAACGGCTACACACAGGAGCGCGAGGAGGAGATCCTGCGTGCTTACCAGCAGAGATCCAATCTGCGCGGACTCAGGCGCGCCTTCGGAGTATCGCCCACCACGGTCATTAGCTGGCTCAAAAAAAGGTAGCCACCCTCGCCTCCACCGAAACGCGGACGTGGCCTTGTCCCGTAGAGAGACTCGCCAGGTGGTGGCTTTCGCTATGGGCGATAGAAGCCGGGTGACCTGCGAGCGTCTATGGAAAGCGATCCCCGAGAGCTACAAGGGGTCAACCTGCTAGAGCGACTTCTCATGGGAGGTTTACCAGGAAGTGAAACACTACCGATTAAACTAGGGTCGCCATGCGCGTACTTCACGCTCATTGGCTGCCTTTGAGCGATCTGACAAAGAGCGGTGCCGTCCTCTTTTGGGCGGAGAGTCCCCCGGAGCCGGGAGCAAATAGCAAAGGGAAGCGGCAAGGCCATCCGTTCCAAGCCGGCGTGGACGCTCTGAGGTCTTTGCTCGGGCGCCCCGAAGCGCCCGCTGAAACCTTCTCCATGCGGTTGCCCGGCTATGCGAAGGGGCCGCTCCCCTCACCGCAACTCGACCCTGGAGTGAAAAGACCGCGCCGGGGGAGGCAGCCGACCCTGCGAAGCTGGAACATCTCCGGGTTGAGCCTGGCACCCCTCGAAGCCGTCGCGCTCCTCATGGAGTGGCTCGAAGAGGACCTCGCGCCGCCAGGCGTTCGGGTCGGAGATTCGATGCGTTTCTGGCAATGGGCGGCGCAGCTCGCGCTCGAAGCGCTGGCCGGGCAGCGTGTGACCCCCGGCCTCGAACGCCGCGAAGACGGCCTCCACGCGCGTTGGATCCCACTCCTCGACGGCCACCGCCTCGACCGGCTCGCCGACGCCATGCCCCCGATATGCCGCGCCGCCGAAGAAGAACATGGCCCGAGAGCCTTGCTCGACGACTTCCTCGAAGAGACGTGCGACGCGCTGATGCGGGCGTGGGCTCCCCCTCCGGAATCGGCGCGAGACACTTCGGATCCGGGTTCACGCTGGCTGCGGGCGCTCTTCGGGGCGCCGATGCCTATCCACGCCTCGGCGGCGCAACTTGAGAGCCTGGAGCGCAGCCATCATCTGTGGCTACGCAACCTCAAGCTCGCGGGCGACGAGCATTTCCGCGTCGCTCTCCGACTCTCGTCCCCGAAACGGACGAAAGACGACTGGTCGCTGGACTTCGCGCTGCAAGCCCGGGACGACCCGAGCCTTCTCGTCTCCGCGGCGGACGTCTGGCGCGCGGGGGACGCCCTCGCCGGAGTGCGGCGCCTCGAAGAACCCGGGGAGAAGCTCCTCACCGGCCTCGGCTACGCCGCCCGATTCTTCGAGCCCATCGAGCGCGCCCTCGAAAGCGCCGCCCCCGAAGGACTCCGGCTCGACGCCGACGAAGCGTTCCGCTTCCTGCGCGACTGCGCGCCCCTCCTCGAAGAGAGCGGCTTCGGCGTCCTCGTCCCTCCCTGGTGGCGGCGCTCG
>JBOHBL010000409.1:0-2874 GCA_050698295.1 Rubrobacteraceae bacterium
CATCTACATGGGCGTGGCGATGATCCTCGACGACAGCGCCCTGCGGCTGGATGACCAGAACGAAGACGTCTCGATCGAGACCGCGGGCCTGGTCGTGCGGCGCGCGATCCTTCTGAATCTTCTGAACCCGAAGTTGACCGTGTTCTTCTTCGCCGTTCTGCCGCAGTTCCTCGACACGCCACCGGGACTGCTCGACGCGAGGTTGATCCTGCTCGGCGGACTCTTCATGCTCATGACCCTAGCCGTGTTCGCCGTCTACGCATACGCGAGCGCCGTCGTCCGCGACCGCGTGCTCGCCACGCCCGCGATCCTCCGGTGGTTCCAGCGAACTCTCGGCGCGTTCCTGATCGCATTCGCCGCCAGACTCGCACTCACGGATCGGTGAGCGGAGGTTCTCAGCCATGTTCGCCTACGATGACGCGGTCGCTGAACGGTACCCGACGATCCGCGCCGGAGTTGCTAGACGAGTACCGGGCCGAACAACGAGTCGCTTCAGAAAGGCTCCAGGCGACGGCGATAGCGGACCTACCCCAGATCTCCGCCTGGCGCCGCGTCTTCACCGGATTTTGCGCCAAACCGACCCAGCACCGCAACGCCGCCGAGGCGCTGCTCCGAAGACTCGCCAAACACGGCGAGGAGGTCTTCTTTCGTGGCCTTCGGCACCCTCGTCATCTCATAGCGGGTTAACTCACCGGATCGTGATCTCGCTGGCGCCTCCGGAGAGTTCGATCTCATAGCGGTCGGTGGCTGCATCGTAGCCGGGACTCTGTAGCTGAACCCTGCCGCCCACGGCGTCGAAGCTCTGCTCGTCGAAGGTCAGCGTGGCGGCACCGCCTTTCACGCTCACCCGCGCCTCGACCCCGGCGGGACGGCGTATGCTCACTTTGCTCGCGCCCCCGGCCAGGCGCACCGGGACGATCCCCGACGGCTCCGGGAGCGCGAGGTCGAGGTCGCTGATCCCTCCCTTCAGGACGAAGGAGGACAGCTCCAAGCCCCCGAGGTCCGCCTCGATCCTGTACGCTCCGCCGCGCACTTCGACCTCCCAGGGCACCGCGGCGTTCATCGTGACCTCCCCGGGATGGCTGCGCCAGTCGAATAGTCCTCCGAAGCGCCGGGAATAACGGAAGGTCACGGTCCCGTCCTCCACTTTGACCTTCGGGGCGGGCCCCTCGAAGCGGGCCTGATAGAGATCGTCCATCCCGGAACCGGCGCGAAGGGTGAGCCGGGAGGCACCGTTGGCGAACACCAACCGCCCGCTCTCCACCGAACCGAGAGGAGCGGCGAACTCGCCCTCTTCGTGCCCCTTCGACGAGGCCCGGATCCTTGCGGTCGCCTCCCGCGTAACGGCGTTGGACTTCCGAAACAGGTCGAGGATGACGGCGAGATCCCGGTCGTCGTACCCCGAGAGAAGCTCATCCAACACCTCCCCCTGCGAACCGAAGAAACCCACCCCCGCGCGCTCCAACTCCTCCGTAACGGGCCGCACGACCACCCGCCGCGCGTCGCCCGGATCCTTCTCCCGCCGCACGTACCCCGCCCGCTCCAACCGGTTGACCACACCGGTGATCGCCCCCGTCGTCAGCCCCATCATCTCCGCCAACCGCCCCGCGGCCACCGGACCCGTCGAAGCGAGGATGTTCACGCACTGCAAGTCGGTCATGTTCATCCCACTCCGCTCCGCGGCCGCCTGGAAAAGAAACAGCCCCTCCGTCGTGCTCCTGCGGTTCTCCACCTCGATCTCCCGAAGCAATTCTTCACGTTTTTTCGACATGCCCCTTGACAACCTTTGAGATCCAGTTTACTCTACCAATTACCTTAGTTGCTAAGGTATTTATTCAATATTTACATTAGCAACCGAGTGAAAAAGTATAGCACGATGATTCAACCGAGAGGAGTGCGATGGAGAGTTACGGAGAAATGGACACCGGACGGAGCGTGACGGCGGGTCGTGGGACGTCGGCGATCGCAGCGAGGGGGCTGCGGAAGTCGTATGGCGAGCAGGTTGTGCTCGACGGCGTGGATCTGGACGTTGCGGAGGGGACGATCTTCTCGCTGCTCGGCCCCAACGGCGCCGGCAAGACCACGACGGTGCAGATCCTGTCCACCTTGATCGGCGCCGACGGAGGCGAGGCGCGGGTCGCCGGACACGACCTGGCCCAGGATCCCGACGGGGTTCGCGCCGCGATCGGGGTGACCGGTCAGTTCTCGGCGGTGGACAACTTGCTCACCGGCGAGGAGAACCTGATCCTGATGTCCGACCTGCGCCACCTTGGCAGGCGAGGTGGCCGGCGTCGCGCGGCCGAACTACTCGACCAGTTCGATCTGGTAGAGGCGGCCAAGAAGACGCCCGCCACCTACTCTGGCGGCATGCGGCGACGGCTCGACCTCGCGATGACCCTCGTCGGCGACTCGCGCATCATCTTCCTCGACGAGCCGACCGCCGGTCTCGACCCGCGCAGCCGCCGCACGATGTGGCAGATCATCCGCGACCTCGTGGCCGACGGCGTCACGATCTTCTTGACGACGCAGTACCTGGAAGAGGCGGACGAGCTGGCCGACCGGATCGCCGTCCTCGACGGGGGCAAACTGGTCGCCGAGGGAACCCCGGACGAACTCAAGCGCCTCGTCCCCGGCGGTCACGTCCGCCTGCGGTTCGCCGACAAGAGCGGACTCGGAACCGCCGCCCTCGCCCTCGGCGACGGGTCGCGCGACGACGCGCTTACACTCCAGGTCCCGACCGACGGCGGCTTCCGGTCGCTGAAGGCCATGCTCGACCGTCTCGACGAAGAATCCATCGCGGTCGAGGAGCTATCGTTGCACACCCCCGACCTCGACGATGTTTTCCTCGCTCTCACCGACAACCCCAACGGACAG
>JBOHBL010000410.1:0-2145 GCA_050698295.1 Rubrobacteraceae bacterium
CCCCGGCCCTCAGCGTGAGGATGGAATAGAGCATGCCCTCCGCCGCCGCCCGTCTTGCGGCGTCGCGGGCGAGCCCCACCTTCGGCTCTTGATGGAAGCTCGACCCGAGCGGCGCGAAGAGGCTGTCGGCGGAGACTTCCCCGCCCGCGAGCAGACGTTCGAGGTCTTCGAGGGGCAGCCACTTTCCTTCTACCTCCGCGGCGCCGTCCGGACGCCCGAGCAGCCTCACCTTACCCACATCCGTCGCGGTCGGCTCGGCGTCGGGTGTGAGGCTTTCGAGCTTGCCCTCTCTCTCCGCGAGGTCGAGCGGGGCCGGGACGCAGAGGAGGTCTCCTCTTGTCAGATACGGGCCGCGGAGGTCCAGCTTTATCTCCTCGTCCGCGTTCCCGAGCGCCTCGACGATCGGGCCTGTGGAAGCCCCGTTCACGTACTCCCCCATGACTACGCCGTTCGCCTCCAGAAAGGCGGCGCGCACGGCTCCTTGCAGGGTTCTCGGGGTGGGTGGGAACTCGCTCGCCACGTAGCCGCTCTCCCCGGCGTTGAAAGGCTCCGGCCCCCTGAAGAACAGGGTGTCGTTGGGTTCGAGGCCGAGCCACGCCGTCGCCATCACGCCCCCTCCCCGTAGAGGAACCGCGCCAGCCGGAAGAGGGCCGGGTCGAGCCCGCCGTCCTTCCTGCTTATCTCCACGAGCGGGGCTATCCTCTCCTCCGCTTCTTCCATGCCGAGCGTCCGGAACCTCTCGTCCCGACTGCCGTGGTATTCCAGAGCCAGGAGCTTCTCCACGGTTTCGACGGGGAGATCTTCCGCGGCGTCACGAACGATCTCCCGCGCCTGATACAGAAACCGCGCCGGATAGGGCGGCTCCCCTTCGCCGGTCATCTCCAGCAGCTTTTCCACCCAGCCCCGATGTTCCCATTTGCGGGCGACCTTCAGGGTCTCGCCACCACCCTTCCACGCGCCGACGGCGAGCGCGTCCCTACCCGCCCCGTCCTTGGCGTCCTCGTCCAAAAGCCGGTGCGCCTCCCGGAGAGCGGTCCTCAACGGCAGGGTCATCGGACAATATAAAAGCCCGGCGGAGATGGTGGAGTCGTCTCCCAGCTTCCCTCGATGGCGCTGATCGAAAGCCTCGAAGGTTTGTTTGTAAAGTCCACGCACCCTCCACGCCGCGTCCAACGCGCGGTCCATCGGCAGCAGCGCGAGCACGTCCTCGCCCCCGGCGTAGACGAGCCGCGAGCGGTCTTCTCCGTCCTCGACGACCTCTCGCACCCGCAGGCTGAAAGCCAGTATCCTCTCGGAAAGCTCCGCCCGGCCCTGCTCGTCCAGCTTCGAGAGCCTGGCGCCCATGTTGTCGCCGTCCATGGCGAGGATGGCATAGGTTGGACGGGGCGCAGAACCGACGGCCCCGAGAAGCGCGGGCAGCGCGGACTCGAGACTCCGCGTCACGGGCTCCGGCAGGTCCTCGCGGTAGGCGGGAAAGAAATACGTTCCCGGCGCGCTCTCGAAGGGTTTCTCCACCGCCGCCGAGAACCTGTCCCGCGCCTCTTCGTGTCGCTTCTCCGAGGCGACCTTGCGTTGCCACGGGTCGGCGGCGAGTTCCGGGGTGGACGGGAACGACTCGTCCGACACATTCCAGCCGAACGCATCCTCTCCGACGCTCGGCAGCGTCCTCTTTACGAGGCAGACGGCGCAAAGGCGTTCCTTCTCCCGGTCGAGGAAGCCCGCCCCGAGCCGCGTGGAGAGAGGTTGCCAGAAGCGTTTGCCTCCCAGTTCCTCACGCTTGCCGCAGACCGTGCATTTGCGACCGGATTCCTCCGAAGACTCGAAGACGCGCATCAGCTTTCGCTGCGCGAGCGCGCGGGGGTCATCGGAGACCACCCAACTCGTCTCCCACAAACCCTCCACCTGGCGGTCCCAGACGTGGGCAACATCTTTCAGGGGATCGTGGCGTTGCGTAAGATATCGCCAGCAGGCGTCGTAGGCCGTCAGCCACGCCATCCCCAGGCCTTCGTCTGCCGCGTCGGCGAACCTTCGGCCTTCCTCGTCGGAGTCAACCAGAACCGAGAAGCGGTTTGGCAGAGAGCCGACGCTCGCGTAGGCGGTGTTGCCGGGGGGGCTTGCCCGGCTCCCTCACGGCCTCCACGAGGG
>JBOHBL010000411.1:0-4618 GCA_050698295.1 Rubrobacteraceae bacterium
CTCGTGGCGACACCCCCGCCGGGATACACCACACGCGCCAGTTCACCCAAAGCCTCGATCACACCCCCTCCCCTCGCGTCAAGCTCGTGAAAGAGCCCCGAAGAATACGCGAGGTGGAAGTCCCCACGCTCGAACGGCAGGTCAAAAACATCTCCGGCGACGAAGCGCGGACGCAGCGGGAGATCACCCGAGGCGAAAGCCGCCTCCGCTTCTCTCAACCCTTCCTCGTCGAGGTCGAGGATAGTCAGGGAACCGTCCTCGCCAATCCTCTCCGCCAGACCTTCGATCCACAACGGAGAAGTCCCGCCCGCGTATAAAACGTCCCGTCCGTCTATATCGCCGAGAAGGTCGAGTTCGCGGTCGCAGAAAGCTATGAGGTCACTTTCGTACTCGTCTCGCTCTTCTGGTGAGAGCGGGTCATCCAGATATAATCGCCCCGGCATGAAAGTCATTATCGCAAGCAACCTGGTTAAGTACCACGGGGCGGACCTCAAAGTCCTCTCCGGGGCGACGCTCGCCGTCGAGGCCGGGGAGAAGATCGGGATGGTCGGGAGAAACGGCGCCGGGAAGACGACCCTCCTCGAACTTCTGGCCGGCAGGCTCCGACCGGACTCCGGCTCGGTGGAACACGTGAACAACTCGAAGGCCGGGATGACCTCCCAGAGCCTGTACGCCGGAGAACGCGGAAAGAACTCCGTCGAAACAGAGATAGTCTCGGCCTTCGAGCCCCTGATTCAGCGCGAACACGAGCTGAAGGAACTCGAAGCGGAACTGGCCGGAAACCCTTCTGAAGCCCTGATCTCCCGCTACGGCAGGCTCCAGAGCGAGTTCGAGCGCGACGGCGGCTACGAATACCGCGCGAAAGCCGCCTCCACCCTCTCCGGCCTCGGTTTCGCGCCGGAGGAATGGAAGCGGCCCGTGGGCTCTTTTTCGGGAGGAGAACAGAACCGCATCGCTCTGGCGCGGCTGCTTCTCGAAGAGCCCGACCTCATCCTGCTCGACGAGCCGACGAACCACCTCGACCTGCGCGCCATCGAGTGGCTCGAGACCTTCGTGAAGAACGCCAGAAGCGCGGCCCTTGTCGTCTCCCACGACCGCTATTTCCTCGATGCGGTCTCGGAGTCGATCGTGGAGCTTGAAGACGGGAAACTGACCCGCTTCACGGGCAACTATTCGAAGTACGTCGAACAGAAAGAAGCCCGCGACGAGCTTCTCGCTCGAAAAGCGAAAGCGAACTCCGAGCGCCGGGCGCAACTCGAACGCTTCATCGAGAAGTACGGCGCGAAGGCGACGAAAGCCAAACAGGCGAAGAGCAAGCAGAAACTGCTCGACCGGATGGAGAAAGTCGAGGCCCCCGGCAAGCGCCACAGGAGCATGAAGCTCGACCTCGGCGAGACGGCGAGGGCGGGCCGCGTCGTCCTCGAAATGGAAGACGTCGAATACGCTCACGACGACTCCGACGAGACCTTGCTGGAGAACCTGAGCATCGTTGTGGAGAGAAAAGAACGGGTCGCCCTTCTCGGGTCGAACGGGACGGGTAAAAGCACGATCATGCGCCTCGTCAACGGCGAGCTGTCACCCGACTCCGGTTCCGTCAAGCTCGGACACAACGTGATCCCAGCCTACCAGGACCAGCAATTGGCGAAGCTCGACGACAATAAGACCTTGCTCGACGAGACGAGGGACAAGACGGGTCTCGACCCAGGCGACGCCCGCGATCTCCTCGGGGCTTTCCTCTTCTCCGGCAAGGACGTGTTCAAGAAAGTCTCGTCGCTCTCCGGCGGGGAGAGAAACCGCCTCTCGCTCGCGGAGATCGTCATGAGCGACGCGAACCTCCTGCTCCTGGACGAACCGACGAATAATTTGGACATACCGGCGCGGGAAGCCCTCGAAGACGCGCTCGCCTCGTACCCGGGCACGATGTTCTTCATCTCCCACGACCGCTATTTCCTGAGGAAGCTGGCGAGCCGCGTCGTCGAGCTTGAGGGCAAGCGCCTCATCGACTACCCCGGCGGCTACGACTACTACCGCTCGTACCGGAGGCTGGACGAGGCCGCGAGCAACGGCAAGAAGCGCCGTAGTCCCCGGCGGCGCATCCGACCTGGGCAGAGCAGGGAGCAGAGCGTGCTCGCCTCGCGCCTCGTCGCGGTGGAGGGCGAAATAGACGCCACCGAACGCCGCGTGAGCCGGCTCGAAAAAGAACTCGCGACCTCCGAGCTGTACGCCGACGGCAAGCGGTCGAAAGAGGTGATCGAGGAGCACCGCGAACTCAAAGGCGTTCTGGAGAACCTCTACGACGACTGGGGAGAGTTGCTGGAGGAGGCCGAGAAGTCCAGACTGTGAGTAAAATCGGGAGTCGGGGAATACGCGGCTCGCGGCTCCTCGTCGGGCTGGTGGCCTGTCTATTTTTTTTCTCCTCGTGCGGGGGGGCGTCTCCGGCGCTTGACCTCGGGTGGACGCCCGACTCTCCGGCGGTCTACCGGGTGAGCGCGTCGGCGGAGAGCGGGTTCTCCGGCCCGGTCTCGGACCTCGAAGGCGCGACGGAACTGACCGCCGCTTTCAGGGTCTCCCCGGCGTCGGACTCGGCGGCGGACGTCGAGGTTTTGTACCTGGCGGCGAACGTGGAAGACGGTTCGGGAGAACCGGTCGCGCTCGGCATGGGAGGGCTCGCGGGGAGCGAGGCGACGGTGCAGTTCGCGCCGCCCGGCTTGGTCTCGGAGGTCGAAGGAGACGAAAGGTTGCTCGAAGCGCCGGTGCCGCTTATCTCCGTGGAGTCGGTCATAGCGCACCTCTTCCCCCCCCTTCCGGCGGGTTCGTTCCGCCCCGAAGACACCTGGACCGGAAATGCTCCGCCGCTCCTTTCCAACCTCGGCGACGAGCCGGTTCGAATGCGCTACGTGATGGACGGAGTCTCCGGCGAGACCGGAAACATCGAGGGCTACGAACTCGCCGTCGAGCCGCGCGAATTCGAGGCCGCGCCCCCCGGCGGAGACGTGTCCGTGGAGGGACACCTCAACGTCGAGTTCGAAGGCGAGTTCGACGCCGAGGATGGCTACCAGAGGACCGAACTCCGCTCGCGCTTCGACTCGGACTTCATAAGGCTCGAAGGTGGAGGCTACGCGAACGGCAACCTGTGGACGCGAGGCGAAATGACCGTCGAGAAGCTCAATTCGGCGGAGCAGTTCGGCCTGGATCCATAGGTTTCAGGCATCAGGTTTCAGGTAAAGACTGTGGTCGGCGCGCCGGGCACCGAACACAACACTCGCCGAAAAGGTCGAGATTCGGTTCGGAATGCGCGGATGCGGGGCGGTTCGTCCATCACCAGACCTGATGTCTGAAACCTGCAAGAAAAGTCGGGACGAGAGGATTCGAACCTCCGACCTCCTCGTCCCGAACGAGGCGCGCTACCAGGCTGCGCTACGTCCCGACTGTGAGGCTGATTATAGCAGGAAGGCTACAGGCTTTTATGATAGCGACGAGTACATGTTTCACCACGAAACGTTCGCCGGATTCCAGTCAAAACGTTTTTGCTGAAGCCTGAAACCTGATGCCTTGTATCTAAACCGCTATAAACGCCGCGTCCCGGCCCGCGTAGAGTTCCAGTGCCCCCGCTATCGCTTCGGCGGCGGCGCTCGGATAATAGGGGTCCGTGGCGATCTCGAGTTCTTTCGGGTTCGTTAAATGGAGCGTTTCGAGCATGACCGCCGGGATGTTCGTCTCGCGCAGGATGTCGTAGGAGCGCCCGAACTCGCCGATGTCGCAGGTTCCGAGGGCCCTGCACACGCCGCGCTGGATGTAGGTCGCGGCCATCCTGCCCCGGTGCGAACGGTAACCGAGGCGCTCGAAGTAGAACGACGCCGTGCCGCGAGCTTCCGGGAAGAGATGAGCGGCGTGGTGGATCGAAACGACCATCTTCGCCCCGGAGGAGTTGGCGAGAAACGCCCTGTCCTCCGGCGACACTTCTTCGTCGTCGCTTCGAGTCAAAAGGACTTCGCGGGAGGGGAGGATCTGGGCGAGAGCCTGGGCTATGGCGAGGTTGAGGTCGGCTTCGCAGAGACCGTCGGGGGTGACGTGGCCCCTGTCTCTTCCGCCGTGGGAAGCGTCTATCACGATGGCGCCGTCAAAGAGGTCTTCCGGGAAATAGCCGTTGTTTTTGTCCGGGATCTGGTGCGTTCCGACGGTCTGCCCGGCGTAGGTGTTTATGGTCTTGAAGACGGATGCGTCAACGACCCCGTCGGGCTGGAGCCCGGCGTTCTTCTGAAAGTCGCGGATGGCGCGGGCGGTGCGTTCGTCGAGGAGCCCGTTGACGGCTCCCGGATCGAAGCCGAGGTCGTTGAGCATCCGCTGCAATTCGACGACGTCGTCGCCCCGAAAAGGGGGCTGCCTCAAATACAGAAGGCGTCCGCCGGGACGGTAGCCGGCCTCGACGAGCTCGCGCCAGGTTATGGGGCCGACGCGCCCGTCGGCCAGGATGCCGACGCTCTGCTGAAAGGCTTTCACGGCGTTCTCGGTGGCCTTCCTGAAGACCCCGTCGATGCCTCTGACGCCGAGGTCGAAGCCGAGCGCCTGGAGGCGCGTCTGGAGGTCCACGACCCCCCGGCCCCGATTGCCCGCTCCA
>JBOHBL010000412.1:0-6156 GCA_050698295.1 Rubrobacteraceae bacterium
CCCCGACCGGGGCTTCCGCTTTTCGACTTACGCTACGTGGTGGATAAGGCAGGCGGTTCAGCGGGCGGTCGCCGACAAGGGCAGGACCATCAGGGTGCCTGTGCACATGACCGAGAAAATACGGAAGATGGCCCGCACCTACAACGAGTTGTCGGCCCTCTTCAACCGCGAGCCCACCGACGAGGAAGTCGCAGGGAAGCTCGAATGGACGGTCGAGGAAGTTCAGGACGTCAAGGGCGCAATGCCTGACGCGGGCAGCCTCAACCAGCCGATGAGTTCCGAGGGCGACGCCTCGGAGATCGGGGAGTTCGTCGAGGACGAGCGGGCCTCCGACACGGCCGGCACTGTAGCCCGCGACATGGAGACCGGCGTGCTTCTCAAGGCCATCGAGAAGCTCCCGGAGCGCAACCGCCACGTCCTCATCCGGCGCTACGGGTTGGACAAGCAGGACCCGGCGACGCTCGCGCAGCTCTCCGACGAGCTTGGCGTCTCCCGCGAGAGGGTCCGCCAGCTCCAGCGCGAAGCCGAGCGCATGATCAAAAGCGGAGAATTCGGCTCGCTTTTGAACGGAGCGGCAGCGTAGAGACGTAGCATGCTACGTCTCTACATAAGAACCGTCCCTTCGGGGGCGGTTCTTTCATTTTCTCCGGGCCAGGTAGATGCCGACCAGGATCACGGCTCCGCCGAGGATCTTGTTCCATCCCAAACTCTCGTCGAAGAAGATTATTCCCGAGGCCACACCGGTGAGGGTTATGAGGTACTGGTAGACGAGAACGCGGTTTGCCCCGATCCTGCTTATCCCTACCTGCCAGGCGGCGAAGGTGAAGGCCGTCGCGAGCACGGCTGAATAAGCGACTCCCAGCCACGCTCCGGGGCCCACGCCTCCGAAGTCGAATGCCGGGAGTTGCGGGAGGGCGAAGATCAGGACGAACGGCGCGCCGAAGGCCGTCGGGTAGGTCGCGACGGCGAGCGGGGTGTGACGCTCCAGCATCGGCATCGAGAAGACTGTGTAGCACCCGACGGCCGCAGCGGCGACCAGCACCAGCACGTCCCCCGCGAAGCTCGCCGCTTCGTCTCCAATGCCGTCGTAGAAAACGGCGACGATGCCGCTTATGGAGAGGAAAATCCCCGCCATTCCCGTCCACGTCGGGCGTTCGAGGCCGAGCGCGAACCCGAGGAGAAGCCCCCAGATGGGCGCGGTGGCGAAGACGAGTCCCGTATTAGTCGCGCTCGTCATGCTCACGCCGAAGGTGAACGACGTCTGGGCCGCCGCCATCCCAAAACACCCGAGCGCGGCCATCGCCAAAACTTCGCTCCGCCGGAGACGGCTTTCGGGTTCGAACAAACGCAGCACCGCCAGGAGCAACGCTCCCCCGACGGCGAAACGGAAGGTCACGATGAGGATCGGCGGCAGGAACTCCGCCGTGTACTTCGTGACCGCGTAGTTCGCGCCCCAGAAGACCGCCGCGAAGATGAGGGTCAGTTCCGTGAGCGCGGCGCTCCTGGTTGTCTTCTCGTCCGGCACGGGCCGGGATTATACTCCGGCGGCGGAGCCGAAACGGGTACAATGCGGGTCTGATGTCCGCGAGGCAAAACATCGAGAAGCCCTCCGCCAGAGCCCTCGCGACGCGCTCCGTCGAGGGGCGGATGAGCGAACTCGGCGTCAGGAGGTGGCCGCTGACCCTGATCGGACTTTTGCTCTTTCTGGAGGCGGCGGGGCTCGCGACGGCGGGCACCCTGAACTTCACCGCCCCCGTCCTCGATTCGGTACTCCCCGCCCGGATGGTCGGGTGGGACACGCCGATCAGCGTGGTCTTCCTTCTCCTATCTCCGCTCGCGCTCGTCGCGGGAGTCGGGTTTTTGCGGCTCTGGTCGGGGGCGTGGCTCGCGGCGATGCTGCTTCAGGGATTGAGCCTCGCGGTGTCGCTTGCGATCTACTTCTACCTCTCCGAATCTCCCCTCTATCTCTTCGGCGGCATGCTCTATTCGACCTTGATGGTCTTTTACTTGAACTCCCACGACGTCAGACTGTGCTTCCGGCGCGACAGAAGAGAGGAAGGATGAACCCGGACAGGGAGCTTCTGAGACGCTTCGAGCCGGTCATGCGCTACACGAAGGGCGAGAAGTTCTTCCCGATTCGGGTCGAGCCGTACGTCGCGTTGTGCAGCCTGTGGAGGCAGTCTTCGGACAAGGAGGCCGTCAAGGTCGTCGCGGAAGGGGAGTTGACGCTGGAGAAACTCGCCGAGACGCGGCATGATAGATCCGGAGCCATCCACTTCCTCAAGTTCATCGACCCGCTCAACGTCACCCAGCTCGCCGCGTACAAGGTCCAGCAACGCCGCAAGGAGTTCAGCGGCTCGGCCAGAGAGGCCCGTTTCCGGGCGGGACGGGGACGATTGGCTCGAGTCGGGTACCTGCCGCGCTTTCTCGACGTGCTGTTTTCGTTGACCTTGCTCGCGCGGGGCCGGGTCTCGGGCGACACGGCGGCCGCCGCGAGGATAGCCCACGAGCGGATGCCGGGCAGAGACCACCACGTCTATTACGGTCGCGTGGTCCGTCAGGACGGCTGGGTCGCGCTCCAGTACTGGTTTTTCCACGCTTTCAATGACTGGCGGAGCGGCTTTTTCGGCGTCAACGACCACGAGGCCGACTGGGAAATGGCCTGCGTTTATCTTTATGAGGACGAGGACGAACTGAAACCGGAGTGGGTGGCTTATTCCTCCCACGACTTCTCAGGCGACGACCTCCGGCGCCGCTGGGACGACCCGGAGTTCCACAAAGAGGGCGAGCATCCCGTCATCTACTCGGCTGCGGGCTCCCACGCGAGCTACTTCGCAGCCGGCGAATACCTCACCGAACTGGACATACCGTTCCTCAACCCCGCGGTGCGCGTCCTCTCCGGCGCCCGGCGGCTGTGGCAACGGGTCTTCCGCCAGTACCGCGACGACGGCGACGACCCCGGACACGTCTTGAGCATCCCGTTCGTGGACTACGCGAGGGGCGACGGCCTCTCCATCGGTCCCGAAGCGGAGAGGGGGTGGAAGGACGCCGCGCTCCTCGACCCCGCGCCGGACTGGGCCTCCAGCTACAGGGGCCTCTGGGGTCTGTACGCTCGAGATCCCGTCGCCGGAGAAGACGCGCCCGCCGGGCCCATGCACAACCGCGACGGCACCGTCAGAAAGGCCTGGCGCGACCCCATCGGGTGGTCCGGCCTGAACAAGACGCCGCCTCCGAACCGGGCGCTCGAATACGTCTCCCAACGCCGGGCCCGCCTCCAAAAAGAATGCGCCAGACTGGAGGCGGAGATATCGGATAAGAACCGGAGACTCTCCGGGCTCGGCGTCGAGGCGGAGGCGATGAGCAAGGCGACGCACCTCAAAAAGCGGCACGAGGAACACCGCAAGGAAATATCCGCCATCTCCGAAGAGATCGACGAAAACAGCGTCCGGCTCGCCGCCGACCGCGCCCTGATGGAAGCCCTCGAACACAGCGAGAGGAACATCCGAAACGGAGAGAAAGGGTCTCCCAGAGCGCACATCAAGCGAGCGCACCGACCCGCCTCGGAGACGAACCTCCGTTTCGACCGCATAGCCGAGGCGTGGGCGGCGACGAGCATCGCTTTGTTCATAGTCGTGTTGGTGGCCCTGATCCTCTTCGCCAGCGAATACCTCGTCCTCGGCCTCGTCGCCCTCGTCTCCCTCCTCGTCTTCGTCGAGTCCGGCTTCCGCAAAAAGCTCACCGAGCTCACGACGAGCGTGACGGTCGGTCTTGCGACCATAGCCTCCCTCATCCTCCTCTACGAGTTCTTCTGGCAGACCGTGGTCGCGAGCGTCATCGCCGCCGCCGCGTACATGGTCTGGGAAAACCTGAGAGAACTGTGGACGTGAAGGCTCGCTTTGCTCGCGCGCGCGCTTCGCGCTCGTCAGCATTTCAGCCCGCTTCGCTCGTCAGCCATCAGCAAAAGCGGCCCTTTCCTGACTTTGTTCGGATCGGGGAAATTTGAGCGAAAAAACGAAAATCGCCATCGCCTGTCAGGGCGGAGGGAGCCACACAGCCTTCACGGCGGGGGTTTTGAAACGGCTTCTCGGTCGAAAAGACGACTACGAAATCTCCGGTTTCAGCGGGGCTTCGGGCGGGGCGATTTGCGCTCTGCTCGCCTGGTATGGGCTCCTCACCGGAGGGAGCGAAAGAGCTTCCGAACTACTCGACTCGTTCTGGCGGGAGAACTCGGCGAGCGAGTACTGGGACATGATCTCCAACGGCCTCTTCGTGGAGAGCAGCCGCCTCCAGGGCCTCGTCGCCATCCCCGAAGTCAGCCCGTATCTGTATCCTTCTCTCGCCAAAAACCGCCTCAGGCGCATGCTCGAAGACCACGTGGATTTCGAAGAGATGGCGAAGCTCGCCGTTCCGTCGAACCCGAGCCTGCTCGTCAGCGCCGTCGAAGTGAGGTCGGGGGAGTTCAGGATCTTCCACGGCGCCGAGGTCTCCGTCGAGGCCATCCTCGCCTCGACGGCCGTCCCGAACCTCTTCAGGGCCGTCAGGATAAACGGCGGCCTCTACTGGGATGGACTCTTCTCTCAAAATCCTCCCATCCGCGAGTTTCTGAGGGGGAAGGTCGAGCAAAAACCCGACGAAATATGGGTTGTCCAGATAAACCCGCAAAGACGCGCCTCGGAGCCGACCTCGATGCTCGACATCCTCGACCGCCGGAACGAGCTTGCGGGGAATCTGTCGCTCAATCAGGAAGTCCATGCCATCGAGACGATAAACGACCTCCTCCCCCACCTCCCGAAAGACAGATACAAACGAGTCCGAGTCCGCCGCATCGAGATGACGAGGAACCTGGATGCGGCCTCCAAGCTCGACCGGAGCCCGTCGTTCATTAAAGAAATGATGGCCTACGGAGAAGAGGCGGCGAAAGGATTTCTCGAAGTTTTCTAGCGGGGTATATTTGATAAACTCAGCCGATCCGGGCCAGTAGCTCAGTGGCAGAGCAGGGGACTTTTAATCCTCGTGTCGAAGGTTCGATCCCTTCCTGGCTCACTGTTTCGCGGCGCGGTCGGTCGCGGGAATTCGACCGCTGACTCGAAGATCTGCGTACCGCAGACTACCCTCGGAGATAGAAACGAGGCTGTTGAGACATCTTTCTTATGGACCCTCGGATGCTCATGCGACGAACTGATCGACTATCATTTCGAGTATGTCTTCGCACTTCACTTCTCCGGTAGGTAGCCGGACACCCTCGCCCAAGGCGCTCGCCTGGAGGTGGTGCTTGGGGATGCCTTCCATCTCCGTTTCGCGCATGTCGTAGCGCGCGAACCAGTCGTCGCGCCTCTGGTAGTGGTACCTGTAGCCCAGTAACTTGTCGGGAGTCTTCGACCACTTCTCGTAGATGACCAGGAACGACCCGTCGTTGAACACTATCCCGCTGGGAGGATCGCCGGGCTTTACGATGACACGCTCGCCGGCGGTTATGAGGTAGTTGCCCCGTCGGTCCTCGCTGGGGTGTATGTCGGGACTCTTGCTTCTCAGTTTGCTCTGGCAAAGCTCGCTGGATAGGATGCGCCACAACTGCCACATCCTGTCCCGGTAGGAACGCTCGGTCAAAAGCCGCTTTGGTCGCTCTGTTCCACGGCTTCCCGGGCGTCCAGGAAGGAGATCCAAATGTCGCCGTCTTCGATGCCCCGGACTTTTGACTCGCCCTTCTCCCAGGCTCGTCTGAACTCGTCTGAACTCATGCCGTACTCGTTCTCGAAAGCCTCGATGTTTTGGCGCGCCACGTCGGACGATGGCTCGGGCCACTCGTGATAGAAGACGTGGACCATCGCGCCGCCCTTCGGAACCCAGCGGACCTCGAACGACTCATCCTCGTCGTGCTCCGAGGCCAACCACTCCTCCATTTCCGCGCGAGAGCTTTGCAGACGCACGGCGGATACGTAGCGGGCGCTTGGCCCGAGGTCCACCCAGGCGTCGAAGACCTTGTAGAGTTCGCCCTCGCTCGTCATGGCGAATGCCCTGGCTACCTCTCCCTCCTGGGCGGCCAGGTCGAGGACGTTCTTTACGCCCTCGGGACCCAGCGGCGTCGTGAAGTCGTTGACGCGCAAAGCGACCCAGCCTGAGCGGATTGCCTTGAGGACGTGGTTGATATTGCTCAGA
>JBOHBL010000413.1:0-7831 GCA_050698295.1 Rubrobacteraceae bacterium
TTTGAGGGCCGATACACTCGGGACCATGAAACGCCTCTACGAGAGTTTGGGGATCACCATTGACGAGGGCGAACTGACTCGGGCGGTCGAGAAACACTCCTGGGAGAACATCCCCGCCGACCAAAAAGGCGAGGGCAAGTTCTATCGCAAGGCCAGCCCTGGAGGCTGGCGAGAGGACCTCACCGAAGAGCAAATAATGATAGTGGAGGAGATCACCGCTCCCTTACTCGAAGAGTTCTACCCGGTTTCCTGAGCCGGAGGTCCTGCGACCGGAGGCCGCTTTCGGGTGTTAGAATCCCGGTCTGTTGCGTGAGAGGTGGAGGCGGAGGCTCCGCGACGTTCGCCGGGAGTTCGTCCGCGTCTCACCCGTCGGCGGCCCTCGCGGCCAATCCACGAGAGAAGGAGGTTTCCGAGTTGGAGCGCCGGCCCGATGAGATAGAGGGGACCGAGAACCTGCGGGACGAGCTTCGGGCCAGATCCGCGGCGTTGCAGGACGAGGCGACGGAAGCGGAGAGCCTGCGGCAACAACTCGACGACCTGCTGAAACAGATGTCGTCCGTGGACGCCCAAAGACGCCGGCAATCCAGAGAGGTGAAGGCGTTGAACCGCTGGGGCGGACAGCTCTCGGACCTGCTGAACTCCCGGCGGTGGAAGGTAAGCAACGCTCCCGGCAAGGTTCTGGAAAAGGTCTGGACGAGGTTTCGCAGGCCCACGCCTCATGAGGAGTTGCTCGAGATCATGGAAGAGTTCCATGCCTGGCTCAGGAGGTTCAAGCGGGCCGAGGACGAGTGGGCCGAGGGCGAGTGGGCGAAGCCCAGGGCGGCCCCGACGTCTCCCCCCTCCGCCGCCTCCGAGCAGCAGCGTTTCGGCTACCAGCGTTTCGGTTCGGCTGAATACGTCCTCGACGCTCTGCGCGGCTCGCGGCCGGTAACCATCATCGTCCCGATCCACAACGCCCATGACGAACTGAAAGAGCTTTTGTCGTCCGTGGTCGAGAACACCACCGCTTCGGCGGAGCTGCTGCTCATCGACGACGCGAGCACCGACCCCAGAATCCCCTCCCTGTTGGCCGGGTACGAGGCGCTGGAAAACGTCCGGATCCTGACCAACGAGGAGAACCTGGGCTTCTCGGGCGCCATGAACCGGGGCTTCGCCGAGAGCGGCGGCAACGACGTGGTGATCGTGAACAGCGACGTGGAGGTCACGCCGCGCTGGCTGGAGAACATGAGGCTGGCGGCGTACGCGGACCCGCGCACCGCCACCGTCACGGCGCTCTCCGACAACGCGGGGGCGTTCTCCGTGCCCATGATGGGCGAGAAGAACGACACCCCGGAGGGTCTGGAAAGGGACGACGTGGGGCGGCTGGTCACGCAATGGAGCGCCCAGGTGTGCCCGGATACCCCGACGGGGAACGGTTTCTGCATGTATGTCAAGCGGGAGGCGCTGGAGGAGGTGGGAGGGTTCGACGAGGAGAGCTTCCCGAGGGGCTACGCCGAAGAGAACGACTTCTGCATGCGGGCCAAAAAGCTGGGCTACAACCACGTGGTGGACGATGCCACCTTCGTCTTCCACGAGCGGGCGGCGAGTTTCGGGAGCGAGAAGAAAGAGCTTTTGAAGGCCGCCCGCAAGAAGCTCGACGGGTTGCATCCCGAGTACACCCGGCTGGCCGGCTCGTTCCTGGACTCCGCGGACATGAAAAAGGTCGCTCACAACGTGCTGGTCGCGTACCGCAACGCGGGATCTGAGCGCGTCAAACCCCGGCTTCTGTTCGTGATCCACGGCGCGGGCGGCGGGACGTCTCACACGAACCTGGACCTGATGGGCGCCCTGGCCGACCGGTACTCGCCTTACGTGCTCGTGTCGAACACGTTCCAACTAAGGCTCTTGCGGTACGAGCCGGAGGGTCCGGTCCTCGTGGAGAAGTGGGATTTTGGGAGGAAGTGGGAGCCCACCGAGTTCAGCCGACCCGACTACAGGGCCATCGTGTTCGGTCTTCTTGTCAAGTACCGTTTCGAGCTGGTCCACATAAGGCACCTGATGGGACACACCTTCGACCTCCCGGAGGTGGCCGCCCGGCTCGGTATACCGGTGGTCCTCTCGTTCCACGACTTCTATTTCTCGTGTCCGACCGTGCAGCTCATCGACGACAACGGGAAGTACTGCGGGGGCAATTGCACGCCGGGCACCGGGAGGCAGTGTACGATCATGACCCCCCGGCTCGAGGGGCTGCCCATCCTCAAGCACGCCTGGCTGGGTACCTGGCGACTGCGCGTGGAGCGGATGTTCGAGCACATCGACGCTTTCGTGACGATGTCTCGGGCCGCGAAAGAGATCCACCTGCGTTCCCTGCCCGTCCTCCGCGACCGCCCGTTCGAGGTGATAGAGCACGGTCGGGATCTGGAGCAGGCGCGCCTCGCGGCGCCGCCCGGAGAAGGGCCTGTCCGGATACTGGTCCCCGGACACCTCAAGCTGCACAAAGGGCTGGATTTCATACGCAAGCTCAAGCAAGAAGACTCGGAGAACAGGATCGAGTTCCACTTCCTGGGAGAAGTCGAGGAGGAGTTCCGGGATCTCGGCGTGGATCACGGCCTCTACGAACGGGAAGAGCTCAACGACCGCGTGCGGGAGATCAGGCCTTCCTTCATGGGCATTTTCTCGATCTGGCCCGAGACCTATTGCCACACGCTCACCGAGGCGTGGGCGGCCGGTGTCCCGGTTCTGGCATCCGACATCGGCGCGCTGAGGGAGCGCGTCAACGACCACGGCGGCGGATGGCTGATCGACTTCGAGGACCCCAAAGGTTCTTACGAGAGGATCCTCCGGATATCGGGCGACCGGAGCGCCTACGCCCGAGAACTGGAGAGGGCGAACCTGCGCGGCATCAAATCCACCAGGGAGATGTCCGACGACTATGAAGAACTCTACAACGCCGTCATCCGCGGACGCAGACCGTTCGAGTCCCCGGTCGAGGTTCGGTCGTGATGCGGGAGAGCGTCCGGGCGAGGCCCCTGTTCGTCGCCGGCACCCCTCAGAGGAGCGGGACCACGGCGCTGGCAAACTACCTCAACCTCCACCCGGAGATACTGATCTGCATCGAAAGGTACAAGTACGCTCCGCGCAGGATCACCCCCGACCTTTTCACTTTCGAGCGGATTCTGGACTACAGGGAGGGGGAGACGAACATACCGAGAGAGAGGCATGTGGAGCTGCTCGAAAGAAAGGACCCCTCGAAGCTGAAGTGGATTGGCGACAAGAGACCGGCGCACGTCAAGCGGATGAAGCGCTTGTCGCTGGACAATCCGGGGGCGCGCTTCATCGTCATACACCGCTCCGTCGAGGAGGTGGGGGAGTCCTTCCAGGCGAGGGCGAGGAACCCGAAAGACGATTGGCCGCACGACTTCGCCGAAGGCATCCGGCGCTGGAACCTCGCCCTGAAACGCGCGCGCGAGTTCGTGGAAAGCGGTTCGGACCTTCCGGTTTTGATCCTCCCGTACCACGACTTTTTCCACGGGGATGGGGTTTGCGTCCCTCTGCTTTCCCGGTTTCTGGAAGTCGAGTTCGACGAAGGGGTGCGCGAAGAGTGGAATAAGATGTCCCTCGATTTCGAGAAAAGGCGGCGGCCCAAAGAACCGCTCACCGGGGAACAGCGATCGCTCATTCGAGAGAACAAAGACCACGAGAACGAAAAGTGGATGTCCGATCTCATCGAGAGGCAGTACGCCGGTATCCGGTAGGGAGGGCGCTCCTCACGAGGGTCGCCAGGATCTCAAGTCTCTGCCGAGCATCTCTTCCAGGCGCTGCACGTCGCTGCTGAAGTAGGCGTAGATCTCCTCTCGTTCACCGGATCTCAACTCCCGACGACCGCCTCCGTCTTCGGCGTAGGAGCTGGTTTTGGGCGTTCTGCCGCTGTACCTGACCCGTCGAAGCTCGGTCGGCAGGAATCCCGGCGACGCGCCGACGTGCTCCAGCGCCTGCTCGTAGAGGCGTTCCGGGTTTTCGGCGACATCGTCGTGGAGGAAGACGCGCAGGCGTTCTCCGAACCTCTCGAAGTAGGGAGCCAGGCTTTCGGCGTACCATCCGCCCGTTATGAGGGAGAGCTCGTCGCGCTCGGGGGGTATGCTCCGGATGCGACCGAGCAGGTCCGCGTCGGCGGGGATCCTGCCCCGCCTCATGTGGTGGACGAAGGCCGAGTAGGTCCGGTCCACGGGGTTTCGCAGCAACGCCATGAGCCTCACGCCGGGCAGGGACTCGTCGATCCGGGCTGCGGTTCCGGCGATGCCCTCCCGCCACATCATGTACGCGGGGGTGGCCTCTCCCACTATGGGCTCGCCGTTCCAGCCCTCAAACTGCGTCCGGTACCAGTCCAGCCCCTGCTCGAAGCGTTGGCCGTTGAAGAACGAAAGTTCGGTATCGGCCGTGAACACCTCCGGATGCTCTCCCAGGTGCGCGCGAAGCCAGCGGGTCGCGCTCTTCTGCGCCCCTATGATGAGGAACGTCGGCAACGTGCCGCTCACAGGACGGTCCTACCCGCCCGGTTCGGTCGCTTCGCCGCCGTAGTATTCGTGAAGGAGCGGAGCGGTTATCTTCTCGACTATCTTCACCTGCTCGGGGGTAAGGTCTTCCCTCCATCCTTCGGGAGTGGCCTTGCGGCGGCTCCGCCCCTCGCCTCTCCTCCCTTCCGGTATGTTCTCGAAAGAGTGTTTTTCCACCGTCCGGGACAGTTCTTTCTCATCGATGGCGATGTGCAAAGCGTCGTAGATGCGTTTCATCATCTTCGGGGTGTCCGCTCTCAGGTCTTCGTAGCGCACCAGGAACTTGTGTCCCTCGTGGGCTTCGTATGCCGCCTTGACTCTGCCTATGTCCCGCAGGTACATCTCGGATCGTTCTCGCACAATCTCATCCGGCGGCACGTCGCCTAAAGTGTCCTCTCCTCCGCGTCCGCTGCGCTCGTAGAGCCAGCTCCCCTTTCTGCGGGCCGCAAGCGCGGACGCCGCCACGTCCCTGGGGTCGCGGACGAGGAAGACCATGCGGCTCTCGGGCAGCGCCTCCATGAGCAGCGGCGCGCCCATCGAGCCGTGCGGTTCTTTGGCCACCAGATAGCTCTGGTCCGTCATCTCGGGGAACCTCGCCCTGGCGCCCTCCAGGACGAAGGAGCGTATGGAGTTTATCCAGACCTTCCTGTATCCCTCGCCCAGGATCCAGTAATGCCTGTAGTGTTCGTTTTTGCGATCACGGTACTTGCCCTCCACTTTCCTGTAATAGTGAGTGCCGAAGAGGTCTCCCACGTTCGGCTCGCGCCACCCGTAATGCTCTTGAGGTTCCGCCATCAGGGAGCCGAGCCACGAGCTGCCGGTCTTCGCCGTCCCGAATATCCAGACGAAGTTCTCGGGCTTGAAGCTGCCGACCCGCGCCTCGACGCCGCTCGAAACGAGGGACGCCCGACGGAGCTTCGCGATCTCCTGGTCCTTCTCCTCCAACAGGCGGCGAAGCTCCTCCAGGCTTCCGTCCTTCCTGGCTATGATCTTCCGGGCACGCGCCAGCCTCTCGCGGGTGACGTCGGGCATCCGGGTGGAGTTTCCTCCGGTCCCCGCCCCTCCGGCGAGAAGGGATTTCAACCTCGACAGCAGCGTTCGCGCTCGCACTCGAAACATGGCTCCTTCGGCAAGGATCGGTCACACAACATCCGAAACATACAATAATCCGGGTGGCTGTTCCAGCAGGGGAGCGGTGGTCGTTCGGCGTACCGCGGCGTGTTGACAGGCAGAGGAATCATGTCGTTAAATAGCCGGATGACTACTCTCGAAAGCCCCCCCTGCAATCGTGATTCGTGGCGGGGCAGAGGCCGAAAAGATGATCCCGACGAGATACATTAGACTGAGCGCATGAGAAACGATCAGGCCAGACGGCTCAGGCCGCCCGACGAGTTGATCTACGTGGGCGAAGGACCTGAAGCCTTCGAGCAGATGGGCGACGAGTTCTTACGGCACTTCGTGGACATCGGGGGCCTGAAGCCGGACGAGCGGGTGCTGGACGTGGGCTGCGGGGTCGGCAGGATGGCGATACCCCTGACCGGCTACCTGAGCGAGAAGGGTTCCTACGAGGGTTTCGACGTGGTCGAGAAGGGCGTCGCCTGGTGCAGCGAGAACATCACGCCCAGGTACCCGAACTTCCGCTTCCGGCTGGTGGACATCTTCAACAAACGCTACAGACCGGAGGGCGGCAAACGGGCTGAGGAGTTCGTTTTTCCCTACGAGGACGAGTCCTTCGATTTCGTGTTCCTCACCTCCGTGTTCACCCACATCCTTCCGAAAGGGGTGAGGAACTACACCTCCGAAGTATCCCGCGTGCTGAAGCCCGGCGGAAGGTGCCTCGCCACCTACTTCCTGCTCAACGAAGAGTCGCTCGGGCTCATCGAAGAAGGAATGAGCACCTGGGGCTTTCGCCACGAGCGCGGAAAGCTGTGCCGTGTGGTGGACCCGAAACAACCCGAGCGGGCCGTCGCCTACGTCGAGCAATTCGTCCGTCGCCTCCACCGTCAAAACGGCCTGAGCCTGACGGGGCCGGTTTCTTACGGTTCCTGGTGCGGAAGGAAAGAGTATCTGAGCCACCGGGACATCGTCGCGGCGGCCAAAGCTCCGCCGAGCCATTCTCTCGCGCGGAGTTCGACGATCCGGCGCGTCAGGTCGGGCCTCCGCCGCCTCTTCGACCGCTCCGGAGAGCGAGGGCAGCGGCCGAGGGTGGATTCCCACGCGGCGGGTGGAGGTTCGCATGCTCCTTCCTTGATCGTTGACCATCGCCAAAATCCCGCCTCCGATGAGATCCTGGAGATCTCGCGTAACCGGGGATCGGCGGGTTCTCACACGACCAACAGCAGGAGAAGGGGCGACTCGACTCTCCTCGCGAGCTTCTGCAACGTCAGGGAGCACAAGCCCGTCGTCGCCGCCATCGACCTGCAAAATGAGCAACCCGAAGTCAGGTGGATCGAGATAAAAGGCGGGGCGCATGTCATGGGCGGCAGGGGACTCTGCTACTGGAACGGCCTCGTTTGCGTCGCCCACCAGCCGGGACCCAGAAACACTCCCGCCGCTCCCCCCTCCGGCTTCGTTTTTCTGGATCCGGATCGAGACTTCGAGCAGGTCGGCGAAGGAATACTGCCCTCGGTTCCTCACTCGGTCTGCTCCAAAGACGGCGATCTCTACTTCACGATGTCGAGGGAAGACGCCGTGTACAAGGCGACGTTGAATGGCCGCTCGCGGGAGTGGGAAGTGTCCCGGCACTGGACCTTCCCCGGCTCATCGGGGACGGAGGACGAAAACCACGTGAACGCGATCGAGGTCGTGGACGGCAACCTCTGTATCAGCGCCACGGGCAGGAAGGAGAAGGGCTCTGACTTGTGGGCCTCGGCCACGCGCGGCTTCGTCTACGACCTCGATCGCGCGGAGTACGTCATGAACGACCTGAAACAGCCCCATTCCTTATTGGAAGACTCTCGAACCGCCTGGACCTGCGAGACGCGGGGTTCGAGGATACGCTCGAACAAGGGCGACGAGTACGGATTCCCAGGCGGCTACACGTGGCGTATCCGCGGGTTGGCGATAAACGAGGATCACTTCTACGTGGGGGTGAGCAAGAACAGGCTGGGTTCGGACTCGCAGGGAACCTTGAGGGGTTACGAAGGCGCCTGCCGCGTTTACAGGCTCGCCAAAGGCTCCAAAGAGCCGGAGGCGCTGATCGACTTCTCGGAGGACAGGAACGAGATATACGAGCTGATGTTGGTGTAACGGCGGCTTTCGGAAGAATTTCGAGAAGCCGCGCCGGACAGCGTCTGGAC
>JBOHBL010000414.1:0-9810 GCA_050698295.1 Rubrobacteraceae bacterium
GTGTGCAGCTCATGAGTTGCTCGGGGAGCGGGGATCTGTTTCTGGCGCGCGAGAAGCGCAAGATCATGGTCATCGACCTCAACGACGAGCGCATGACCGTCAGCGGCGACAACATCCTCGCCTTCGAACCAGGCATCGACTGGGATATAAGGAGGGTCGAGGGAGCCGGGCGACTCGCGGGCGGTCTGTTCAACGTCGTCCTCGAAGGGACGGGGAAAGTCGCGGTCACCTCCGACGGAGAACCAGTCCTCCTCGACACGAGCACCCCGACCTTCGCCGACCCGGACTCGGCTGTCGCATGGAGCGGGAGCGTGAGGACGAGCATAAAAAGCGACGTCTCGTTCAAGACCTTCATCGGACGCGGAAGCGGAGAGAGTTTCCAGATCGCCTTCGACGGGCCGGGATGGGTCCTGATCCAACCATCCGAGGGAGCGGTCGTCCCGCCGCACTCTCACGGAAACAGCGGCTGAAGCAGCGCCTGCAACCCTACCCGACCACGAGATTCACGAGCCTTCCCGGCACGTAAATCGTCTTGCGAAGCTCTTTGCCGTCCACGTGCACCCGAACCTTCTCGCTGGCGAGGGCGAGTTCTCCGGCGGCGTCTTCTTCGATGTCCGCCGGGGCTTCGATGCGGTCGCGGAGCTTGCCGTTCACCTGGACGACGAGGGTTATCGTTTCGACAGCTATCGCGCTTTCGTCCCACTTCGGCCAGCTCTGGAGATGCACGGATTCTTTCTCGCCGATGCCGGCCCAGATCTCCTCGGCGTGGTGCGGAGCGAACGGCGCAAGCGCGAGCGCGAAGTTATGGAGCGCTTCGTTCCACTCCTTCTCCCCCACCTCGTCTTTTATGGCGAGCAACTAATTCGTGTGTTCCATGAGCGCGGCGATGGAGGTGTTGAAACGGTACGCTTCGAGGTCTTCGGTGAGCTTTTTTATGAGGCGGTTCGTTCGCCGCGAAAGCTCGGATGGGTCGGCGCTCGCGCCGGAGGTCTCGCCGGAGACGAGGGACATCGCCCTTCTCAGCCACCTCGCGACGCCTTCGATGCCGCCGCCGTCCCACGGGCCGCCCTCGTTCCAGGGGCCGATGAACATGAGGTAGCATCGGAGGACGTCGGAGCCGTATTCGTCCACGTAGTCCCGCGGGGTTACGACGTTTCCGCGGCTTTTGGACATGCGATTGCCGTCGGGGCCGAGGATGATGCCCTGGTTGAAGAGCCGGTCCATCGGCTCGTCGAAGTCCACGAGGCCGAGGTCGCGCATGACCTTCGTGAAAAAGCGCGTATAGAGAAGGTGCATCACCGCGTGCTCGACGCCGCCGGTGTACTGGTCCACCGGGAGCCACTTCTCGCCGCGTTCGGGATCGAACGGCCCTTCGTCGTAATGCGGCGAGAGGTAGCGGTACTGATACCACGACGAGTCCATGAACGTGTCCATCGTGTCGGTGTCGCGCTCGGCGGGGCCTCCGCACTTCGGACAACTCGTGTTCCTGAAACTTTCGTCGAGCTTGAGCGGCGACTCGCCCGTGGGCATGAACTCCGCGACCTCCGGCAAGAGGACGGGGAGATCTTCTTCGGGGACGGGCACGATGCCGCAATCCGGGCAGTGGACCATCGGGATCGGGGTCCCCCAGTACCTCTGGCGCGAGATGAGCCAGTCGCGAAGGCGGTAAGTGACGGCGGCGCGCCCTTTTCCCTCCTCCTCGAGCCACAAGGTCATCTTCTCTTTCGCCTCTTCGACGCCGAGGCCGTCGAGGAAGTCGCTGTTTATCGCCGGCCCCTCTCCGACGTAGGCTTTACCGTCGAAGTCTTCGGGGGGTTTGACGGTGCGGATGATCGCGAGTCCGTACTTCTCGGCGAACTCCCAGTCGCGCTCGTCCTGTCCGGGGACCGCCATTATGGCCCCGGTCCCGTAGCCCATGAGCACGTAGTCGGCTACGTAGATCGGGATCTTTTTATCGTTCGCCGGGTTTATGGCGCGCGCTCCGGTGAATACGCCGGTCTTCTCGCGGGTCACGTCGGCGCGGTCGATCTCGCTCATCCGGGAGGCTTTTTCGACGTACGCCTCCACCTCGGGTCTTTGCTCGTCCGTGGTGATCTCCGCGACGGCGGGATGTTCCGGCGACATGACGAAGAAGGTGGCTCCGAAGAGCGTGTCCGGACGGGTCGTGAAGACTTCGAGTGGTCCATAACCTTCAATGTCGAACTCTATTTCGGCGCCTTCGGAGCGGCCGATCCAGTTTCTTTGCAATGTCTCGACGCGCTCGGGCCAGTCGAGATTCGTGAAGTCGAGGAGTTCTTCGGCGTAGTCGGTGATCTTGAAGACCCACTGCCAGAGGTTCTTTTTTATGACCGGCGTCCCGCACCTCTCGCACCGCCTGTCCGGGCCGACGACCTGCTCTCTGGCGAGCGTGGTGTTGTCCCTCGGACACCAGTCCACGGGGGCTTGTTTGCGATGCGCGAGCCCCTTCTCGAAGAACTTTATGAAGAACCACTGGTTCCACTTGTAGTATTCCGGGTCGCAGGTGACGACCTCGGCGTCGAAGTCGAACATGGTCCCCATCTGACGGAGCTGGCCGCGCATGTTCTCGATGTTGGAGTAGGTCCAGTCGCGGGGATGTATATTGCGTTTTATCGCCGCGTTCTCCGCGGGGAGTCCGAAAGCGTCGAAGCCTATCGGGAAGAAGACCCGGTAACCGCGCATACGCATATAGCGCGCCCTCGTGTCGGAGGGCGTCATCGCGTACCAGTGCCCGACGTGGAGGTCTCCGGAAGGGTACGGGAGCATGGTGAGGGCGTAGTGCTTGGGTTTGCTCGGGTCTTCGTCGGTCCCGTAGAGATCTCGCTCGGCCCATTTTTCTTGCCAGCGGCGTTCGAGGGCCGCGGGGTCGTATGTCTTCCTTTGTTTCGTCTCGCTCATGAGAGACTCCTCTTGTTATGTCACTGGTTTCGTAACGGGAAATAAAAGAGCACGCGGGGCTTTATAGTCGGTGTTCTGTGTTCCGGTTCCTGACGCCCACGCGCTTAATATTAGCACCGGAGACGCTGTTTATGAAAGATGGAGCCCCCCGAGAAGCTGAGTATCTCCAAACCACGCGGGCAGGATGCCCGCGCCCCCAGAGAGGAAAGCCATTTTGGAACTGCTTAAACGAGAAAGAGCGCCAGCGTGGCCGCGACCAGCGTGCAAGAGACGTTGGTGAGTTCGTTTCCGAGGCGAGGCGCCAGGGCGCCGATCAAGCTGTCGGCGACGGTCCCGAGAAGGGCGGCTAGCGCGACGACGAGCGCGGCGCCGAAACCACCCACGAGCCCGAGAGAAAATCCGAGGAACGCCGTGAGCGCGGCGGCGACGAACCCGGCGAGCGTCCCCGGCAACGACACCGCCCCGTCCGTGCCGGGCGGGACTCGCCGGAGGGTCGTGATGAGGCGCGGAGAGCTACCGAAAACCTGCCCGACCTCGGACTCCGCGGTGTCCGCGAACGCCGCTCCGAGCGAAGCCGCGAAGGCGGCGGAGAGAGGCTCGTAGTCCGTGAGGGCGTACAGGACGGCGCACAAGACGGAAACCGCGCAGTTGGCGAGGGCGTTCTTCGCGCCTCGTCGTCCCCCGCTCTCCTGCGCCGTCCCGATCCGCCGCTTTTTTTCATAACCGAGACGGGTGAGGAGCGAGCCTCCGATCACGAACAGGGCGAGCACGGCGAAACCCCGTGGGCCGAGGCAGAGGTAGATGACGACTCCGACGGCGAACCCGCCCGCCGCGCCTCCCTTACCGACCATGCCGAGGAAGCGCGCGAGGGCGGCGAACGCGGCGGTTATGAGAGTCGCGGCGAGGATCTCGCTTATCATCGGAGGTTTTTCAGCCCGCTCGAAGCCTCTCCAGAAGCCTGCGGGCGTACGATTCGCACTCGGTCGGGGCGGCGTGGAGGAGTGCAGGTTCGACCGCGCCGACTTTGACGCCCTTGCTTTTCAGACGTTCGACTCCCTGGTAAAGGAGCGAACCGGCGAGAGGGCTCGGCATGTCGGGGACGGCCACGACGAGGCCGTAAATGCTCGGATCTCCCGGCAAGACTTCGATCTCGTCCATCGCGTCGGGCCGGTCCTGCCCTATGGCGAAGATCGCGATCTCTCGCTCCGCGGAAGGAGGCCGGGAGGTGGCTAGAGCGATCACATCGTCCGAGTCCAGGCTTTCCCAGAACGTCGAGATCTTGGCGTGTCCCGAATCGAGCGCGGCCCTCGATAACCCGGACCACACCCCCTCGGCGACGCTCTTTGCGAGCGCGCTCTCGTAATCCACGAATATTCCGACCCTGGCGTTTGTCACGGTCCGGCTCCTATCCGCCCGCCTCGCGTTTTTCCAGCCGCCGCGCGAAGACGTCTATCTCTTTGACGGTCTGTAGATCGCCGTTGTTTTGAGCGACCTCACGCCCTTTTTCGAAGACGGCTCTCGCCTCATCGTACTCGCCAAGCTCGAAGTGGACTCTTCCGAGCGTCCGATACGCGACCGAGTAATCCGGTTTGTTCTCGACGGCTTTTGCCAGGTGGTCGCGGGCCTCCCGGTGCTCGTCCTCTTTGAAAAGCTCGATGCCCAGCGAGCAGAGGACCATCGGGTTTTCGGGGTCTTTTTGGAGCAGCTTTCGAAACATCTCCGTCCTCGAAGTCTCCATCGGCGCGCCTCCTGTCGCAAAGTTCTCACCGAACGCTTTTTAGCACGAACGGGCGGTTGCCGCTCGATTCCGGGCGGCATAAAAAGAGAGTCCCGCTCGATTCCGGGCGGGACTCTTGACCGCGCCTTTGGGGGCTTACGGGGCCGACTCGGCCGTGAGCGTGAACGACTCGGGATCCTCCGAGCCTGTATCGTTCAGGTAGAGGGCTGTGAGCACGTACTTGGTGCCGCCGGGAAGCACCCCGGACTCGTTGGCGGACGGTGTGGCCTGCGCCCCGAGAACCTCGCACTCGGAGTTGAGGAAGTAGAGGTCGAGGTCCTGATCCTGAGGTTCGTCGCCTTCGACGGCGACGACGTGGTTGCCGTCGCCGAAGCCCTCGGGCAGCTCGGAGACGTAGCCGTCGGTCCCCTGCGTTCTCGGCGGAAACTCGCAGGTGGTTGTGAACTCATCGCCGGTCACGCCGAGGGTTCCGGTGCCGATGGAGGGGTTGCCCTGCGCGATTTCGCCGGTGTCCGTGAAGGTCTCGTCGGAGTCGAGCCTAAGCGGGTTGATCCTCTCGTTGGCGTTGGAGAAGACCTCGAACTCGGCGGCCTGGGCGTAGCCGACGGAGTCGTCCTGGATGGAGCGGATGGACAGGCGGACGAACCTGCTCTCGACGGGTTTGTTGAGCTTCATCTTCCTCATCGCGAGTTCCGGGGTGACCGGACGGGGATCGTCGGTCCGGAACTTGCCGCGCTTGCGGGCCTTCCACTTCTTGCCGGCGGTCGAGGTCTCGAAGGTCCACTTCTTCATGGCGCTGAAGCGCGAGTCGGCGATGTTCTTGAACGCGCTCAACCTGAAGGCCCGGATCTCGGCGAGGTCGCGCAGCTTGACGGATATTTGGGCATCTTCGAAGTCGCCCTCGCTCTGCTCGGTGGACCACACGGTCGCCTCGGAGTCGTCGAGGAGGTTGCGCGCCGGGTTGTCCGGGTCCTCGCTGGAGACGTTTTTGATCTCGGCCCCGCTTCTGAGGGAGGCGAGGTTGGGCGAGAGGGTGACCTCTATTTTTGTGCTCTCGCCCTCGGCGACCTCGATGCCGTTGAAGGTCCTGGACCCGAAGCCGGGAGCCTGGACGGTGAGCGAGTAGGTCCCTTCGACCGCCTCGGCGCCGAAGCCGCCCCCGTCGCCGGTCTCGGTTATCGGGGTGGCCCGCGCCTCGAAGTTTCCGATGAGCACCCGGGCGCCCTCGACGGGCTTGTCGTTCGAGAGGTTCACGACCTTGCCCACGATCCTGCCGTTGCGCTCGTCGTCGATGTGGTCGAAGCCGGGCACGGGGTCCGTGTCGTCTCCGCCTTCAGTCGAAGCGGACGCGCCCATGCCGCGCCTGGCGAACACCGTCCAGACGAGGTCGTTGTGCGCGCCGTCGTAGCGATCCTGGTCGGCGAGCAGGATGCCATCGCGGGCGTCGAGGTACGACGGGTCGGGAGCGGTCAGGGGTTGGGCGTCGGTCACGAGGCGACGCGCTATCTCGCCGCCCCGCTCTTCGCCGAACTCTTCCACGAGGGCCTTTCGCATGTCCCAAAGGGTCGCGGCCCAGATTTCGCCGTCGGCGTGGACGCCGGGGCCGGTGATGTCGTAGCCGATGTCGCCGTAGGTGAGCGGGGTTTCGTCATAGTTCCAGTTGCGAATGCCGCGTTCTTCGTTGCCGGTGACGTACTTGCCTTCGACCGCCTCGTCTTCCAGACCCTCTTTGTAGAGGTAGTCGAGGGCGTACCAGTCGCTCCAGCCCTCGCCCATCGCTCCGGACTGGAAGGCGCCGAGCGACTCCCCGCCCGCCACGTAGCGGTTGGTGAGGCCGTGGGTGTACTCGTGCTGTATCACGCTGGCGTCGAAGTCCCCGTCCACGTAGGGGGAGATGAACGCCGCCTCAAGGGGCTCCCAGAGGAACATGCCGCTCCAGGACTGCACCCCGTCGGGCAGCGTCAACATGTAGGCGTTGTTGCGGCTGCCGGAGGCGGCCCCGGCCTGGACGAGACCCCAGATCTCATCCTGCCCCGCACCGCCCCTGCCGTAGTTGTTGGTCTGGAAGTTGCCGGCGGTCTCGGTGAAGCCGAGCTCATAATATTCGTCGTGGATGCGGTTGTGGTGCCAGAAGAGGCTGGTCGCCGCCGGGTTGAGGTCCTGAACGTAGCTACCCTGCGCCCCGTTGCTCTGGCCCCAGTTGTTCTCGTAGTCGTAGTTGAACTGGGTGCCCGGTTCGAGCAGGTCGGAGTCGTTCGCGCGCTGGCCCGCCGGGTTGGGAGCGTCCGGGAAGCCCGAGGTCTCCCAGTTCTCGAAGCTGTCGGCGTTGTTGCCGGTGGTCACCGCTCCGTCTACACCTCCGGTGGTACAGTCCGGGCTCGCCGGGTCGAGCCAGCCGCAGGGCGAGGCGTTGGGGTCTCCATCGAAGGAGACGGTTTCCTGCTCCCCGCCTTCCTCGGCGCCGGGGTGGTTCTTGTAGACCAAACCTTCGGCGTCCTGATGGTGGACGAGGTTCCTCCTGAAGAGAACTTCCTCGCCGTCGGCGGCGATGATCACCTCGTGGGCTTCGTCGGTCTGTTCGATGATGATCACGCGGAAGGCCGCGGTGGCACCGTCTCTGGCCGGGAAGGCGACAGGCTTGACATACTGCGGGAGCACGGACTGCTCTCCCGTTTCTGCCTCGAAGACCGTCCAGCCGGCCACTTTTTCTTCGAGCGGTTCGAGCGTGAGGTTCAACTGGGAACCGAGTTCGCCCGCTGCCGCCGAAAGCGCGTCGGCCTCCGTGAGCGCCGAGAAGTCTCCGAGCAGCTCTTCGCCGCGGGTCGGGTTTCCGGCGTAGGAGAGAATGCGGCCGTCCTCTTTGACGGCGACGTTGAGACGTCCGCCGAAGGCGGTCTCCACCCCGCCGAAGACCTGCTGGAAGGTGACTATGTTCGTTCCGGTGCCGGGAAGCTCGTGGTCGCGGATAACTTCGAGGTTTTCAACCTGCTCCGCGGAGAGGCCGAAGAGCGTGTCGTTGGCCGAGATCCAACCTCGAGCCACTTCTTCCGCCGTGCCGGAGGTCGCCCCCGTGAGGTAGCCGCCAGATTTGGAGATCTTGCGCGGGGTGCCGAAGTAGTCGTCGAATTCGATTCTGAATCCGGAGCCGACCTCCTGCCCGAGGGCTTCGGAGGCATCCGCCTGAGATTCCAGAAGCTCGGTGACGCCTCCGCGGGAGTCGAAGACTTCTTCCAACTCCTCCTCACCGGGCAGCGGGAGGATCGCCCCCGCTCCGGAAGACCAGACTATGACGACAGATACACATAGAGCCAGGGTAAATACCCCAGCTAGCATCCAACCCCTCACCGTGACGCTTCGCATATGCCTTCCCCCTGTGTGACGGCTCGTGCGCCCCTACTGACGCCCGCTAAGATAGCAGAAATCGTAACAGATTACTCATTTCTCCACGACTGAAGCCGGGTTATCCCGCCTTCGTCGGCATCTGTCGGTAGGCTTGCGCCACGGCGAGCACTTTTTTGACGTACCAGTCTGCGTGGTTGTACGAATAGAGGGCGGCGTACCAGTCTTCGGGAGCGCCGCCGGTCTTGAGGTATTTCGCGGCGGCGGGTATCGCGTCCTCCGGGTCCATGATGTTTGCGATTCCGTCTCCGTTTCCATCGACTCCCGACGTGAGCCACGTCGAGGGGAGGAACTGCATCGGCCCCATCGCGCCGGCGGTGGATGGTCCCATGTTCTCTCCGTGGTTCGACTCGACCTTCCCGACGGCGGCGAGTATGCGCCAGTCTTCTGCGAAACCGTATTTCTTCGCGGACTGTTTGTAGAGCCGGATGTAACGCTTTTTCGGGATGGGCTCCACTTCCTCGGCGACTATTTCCTCGCGGGCTATTCGAAGCTCGTAGTTCTTCTGATCGGCGGTTCCTCCGGTGGCGGGGTCTGTTCTGAGGATCCTGGCCCGCTCTCGCGCTCTAAGCTCTTGAAGCTGGTCGAACGACCGATCTCTCTCGACCCGAAGCTCGGCTATGATCCCCTCCAGTTCCTCTTCTTTTCGGCGAAGCTCTTCGGCCCGTCCCCCCTCTTCTTTCACGGCCTGATCATAAGCCTGCTCCTTCTCGGATACCTGACGTATCGTGTCCCGAAGAACCTGCTCGGACGCCTGATACCGCTCCAGCGCGTCCCGCCCCCCGAACAAGGCCCCCACCACCGCGGGGTCCGTGAGGACTCCACTTCCTCCGGAGTCGAGCAGGCTGTCCAGCAGGAAGTCCATGCCCTTGAGCCCGCCTCCCTTGTACGCCTCCCTGGCGCTTTGCTCATGCCGATCCTTCGCCCGTTCGTAAGCGGCCCTGTTCCATCTCGCGTCCCGTCGCAAAGACTCCGCCTCCGCCTCAAGCTCCTCCGAACGACTTCGAGCGCCGTCCACGAGAGCCTGACTTTCTTCCAACTCCGAACCGAGGTCCGATATCTCTTCGATCCCACGCTCCAGAACCTCGTCCTGCTCCTCCAGTTGGCTCTCGACAGCCGTGATCTCCCCGTACTGCGTCTCCACAGCCTCGCCCTGCGCGCGCGCCGCGCCGACCGCAATAAAGATCAGAACAACCACGCTTATCCCCGCCAGAAACCTCATTCAGCCGTCCCGATCTCTTCGGTGTCCTTCCTCCAAACATCCCGAAGAGTACAGCATCCCGAGAGATCACGGAAGAGCAAGTCTTTGTAATGTTAATTACTTGGAAGTAAGAAGTTCTACTAGAGCTTCGAGTTCTTCGCGTTGACGGAAGCGGATCTCGATCTTACCTCCGTGGCGGGATCGCTTGACTTTGACGGGGAGTTCGATGGCCTCTGTTATCATGCGCGAGGCTTGTTCGTATTCGTCGTTATTTTCCTCTTGCCGAGGAATTTCTCGTTCTTTCTGTTCTCCCGAGAGGATTTCCCGCACCAGTTCTTCGGTTCTTCTGACGGAGAGTTTTTCGCGTTGGATCCTACCCGCCAGATATTCCATCTGATTCTCAGTCTGGAGTCCGAGCAGAGCCCGCGCATGGCCTTCGGTGAGTTTTCCGTCTTGAAGGAGAGTCCGGATCCTCTCCGGCAACTGAACGATTCGGAGCGTGTTGGTCACGGCTGCGCGGCTTTTTCCCAACCTCTCCGCGAGCCGCTCTTTGGTG
>JBOHBL010000415.1:0-2247 GCA_050698295.1 Rubrobacteraceae bacterium
CTCCGGGAGAGGTCAGTTTCAGCAAGGTCTGCGAAAGGGAGTTCATCGCCCCGAGCTTCGCCGCCTTCCTTTGAAACGGCGCGAACTCGTGCAAAAAGAGGTTGTTTTCGTCAGGCGAAAGGATCTCGGCGACGAACTCCGCGACGGCCCCCTCGTACTCCTCGTTCACCTTCGTCCACGACGTGCGGACTTCGGCCTCGCGCATCGCTTTCTCCATGTACTGCCGGATGCGCTCCTCGAACGCCTTCGCGTCGAACCCCTCTTCGAGCGGCCACGCCCCGAGGAGGATCTGGTAAAGGAGGTATTCGTCGTTTCGGGAAGGGGCCGTGCCGCCCTCCGTCTCGCGCCTTCGTGAGCGGTTTATCCGCGCCCACTTCGCGAGGTTCGCCCGCCATTCGTTCGGGAGTTCGGAGAGAACGTTTATGCGAGAGCGCACGTCCTCGCCGCGCTTCGTGTCGTGGGTGGAGGTCGAGAGCATCGCGTTCGGCCACTTTTTCGCCCGCTCCGCTGTGACGTGGTGGAACGCCGAAACGCTCGTCCCGAAATGTTCCGGTTCGCCTCCGACTTCGTTCAAAGAGACGAGGCGGTTGTATCGGTACAGAGCGGTGTCCTCCATCCCCTTCGCCATTACGGGGCAGGTGTATTGCTGGAACTTCCCGACGAAAGAGGCCGCCATATCCCCCTGCGGACCCTCCATCAAAAGCACGTCCCGGACGAAGTCGAAGACCGAAGCGTCGGCGGCGTCGCTCCTTTTCTTCGCCCGCGCCACAGCCCACTCGACGTAGCGCCGGTCGGTCTCGGAAGGCTCTTCGTCCGGGACTATGTACGTCCGGTACACCGGGAAATACGCCACGACCTCCGAAAGAGCGTCGCGAAGCACGTTTATGGTGAAATCGAAGCACCTCTCGCCGCCCGCTCCCTCCGCGAGACGGAGAAGACGGCGCGAAAGCACGTTCAATTCGCTCGCGAGTTCCCCGCGCATCACGCGCTTTTTGCATCCGTAAAGAAGCTCCTCGAAGTCCACGCTCCGCCCGATGAACTTCTCGTATGCGCGGGTCATCCCCCTCTCCCCCTCCGTGTCCACGAAAAGGCCGCTCACCAGGTTCGCGAACTCGTAGCCCGTCGTACCCGAGACCGGCCAGTCTTCCGAGAGGGTTTCGTGGGAGGCAAGTATCTTCTCCACGAGAAGGTGTATTTCCCCGCCCGTCGCCTCCGAAGCGGCTCTTTGCAAGCGCCGGAAATACCCCGCCGGATCGTAAAGCCCATCCGGGTGATCGAGACGGAGGCCGGAGATTTTCCCATCCCGCAAAAGTTCGAGGACGAGTTTGTGCGTCGCGGCGAACACCTCCTCGTCCTCGGCCCGGATAGCGGCGAGGTCGTTTATGGAGAAGAAGCGTCGGTAATTTATCTCGTCGGAGGCCACCCGCCAGTACACGAGTCGGTACGCCTGCTCTTCGAGGACGTTATGAAGCGATTCGGCATCACGGTTCACCGCCGCGACCCGTTCTTCGACGGCGGCCCTCACCTCCGGAGATTCTTCGCACAGCCGCGACATCCGCTCCTTGTTTATGGCCGAGTCGCGCATCCTTTCGGCGACGGCCTCATCGCCCGTTTCCTCCCGTCCCGGAAGGTTCCCGAACGCCGTCACGAGGCTCTCGAACTCCGGCGCGTGTCCGTCCTCGGGAGACGCTCCTTCGAGAACCGTCGGGTACGTCTTCGGATCGAGCGGGCATCGGTGCTCGTAATACGAGACGGAGAAGGAGCCTTCCCCGGTGTCGAAGGAAAGTTCGAGTTCGCCGTTTTCGAGAATTCTCCGGTAATGATCCCCGAGGACGGGAAGAAGAACCTTCCCGTGGAGTTCGCGGCGGTTCGTCGGGTGCCAGTCTATGTCGAAAAAGCGGGCGTGAGGAGAGGCCGGGCCGTGTTCGAGGGCGTCGAGCCACCACGAGTTGTCGCTGCCTATGCCCATGTGGTTCGGCACCCAGTCGAGAAGCTGTCCCATGCCGTGAGCGCGGAGCGCCTCGACGAGGCGGTCGTATTCTTCCTCGCCCCCGATCTCCGGGTTGAGACGATTGTGGTCCACGATGTCGTAGCCGTGCATACTCCCCGGCCTCGCCTCCATGTACGGCGAAGCATACAAGTCGCTCACCCCGAGTTCGGCGAGATACCCAACGAGTTCCGTCGCGTCGGAGAAGGTGAAGGATTTGTTGAGTTGCAGGCGGTACGTGGCGCGAGGAATACGAAGGG
>JBOHBL010000416.1:0-5238 GCA_050698295.1 Rubrobacteraceae bacterium
CGCAAACGCTCCTCTCCCACGCCGCGCTCCCCGGCCCAGAGTTTACGTCTCTCCTCCGGCGGCAAAACCGCCACCGTGTAGTCGAAGGCCGCGCTCCGTGTCCCCTCGAAGAGCAACGGTATCTCCGCGACGAAGATTTGGGACTTGGATCCGGCCATCCTCCGATCCGTCTCCCTCCGCACGAGCGGATGGAGCATGTCTTCGAGGTCTTTCAAGGCTTCGGGCTCTCCGAAAACCTTTCCTCCGAGAGCCTTCCTGTCCACGCCGGTCTCGCCGAGGATTTCGTGCCCGAAACGTTCGACGACGCGACGTATCGTCTCGGCGTCGTCGGATAAAAGCTCGTGGACGAGCTCGTCGGAGGAGACGGTCTCGGCTCCCAACTCTCCCAGCATCTTCACAAAAGTGCTTTTCCCGGACGCGAAAGAGCCGGTGACGGCGATGGTCACCGGCTCTCGTTTCGTGTTCAACGCGCCTCGACTTTTGGGGCTTACCGCTCCTCCAGGTCGAGGTCGGAGAGGGCGTCGAAGGCGCCGGTTCGGAGACCGCTCGACTCGCGCTGCTGCGGACGGTCTTCGCGCTGCTCGCGCCTGGGCTGGCGCTCGCCTCCCCGGTCGTCGCGGTCCCTTTCGCGCTGCTGCGGACGGTCCTCGCGCTCCTCGCGCGGGGGGCGCAGCGAGAGCGAGAGTCGGCGGCGCTTGGCGTCAACGTCGATGATGCGGGCTTCGACCTCGTCGCCGGAGCGAACGATTTCGTTCGACTCCTCGACGTGGTGCTCGGCGAGCTCGGAGATGTGGATGAGCCCCTCGACCCCTTCCGCCACCTCCACGAACGCCCCGAAGGAGACCAGTTTGGTGATGCGGCCCGGGATCTTCTCCCCGACCTTGACTCGCTCCACGATCTCCTGCCACGGATCTTTGCGGGTCTGCTTGAGCCCGAGAGAAATCCTTTCGCGGTCCCGGTCCACTTCGAGGACCTTGACTTCGACCTCCTCGCCGACCTCGACGACTTCGCTCGGATGATCGACGTGGTTCCACGAGAGTTCCGAGATGTGGATGAGGCCGTCGATGCCTTCGAGGTCCACGAACGCCCCGAAGTCCACCAGGTTAGAGACGACTCCATGAACGACGTCGCCCTCTTCGAGGGTCGTGAGGATCTTCTCTCGCTCTTCCTTGCGCTCCTCTTCGAGCACCGCCCGCCGCGAAAGCACCACATTGTTCCGGCTGCGGTTGAGTTCGATGACCTTGCACTCGAGCCTGTCGCCGAGGAAGGAATCGAGGTTGCGGACGCGCCGGATGTCCACGAGAGAGGCCGGGAGGAAGCCGCGGAGCCCGATGTCGATGATCAGGCCGCCCTTGACGACTTCGATGACGGGGCCTTCGACGGTGCGCTGGTCGTTGTAGGCGTCTTCGATGCGGTTCCACGCCTTCTCGAAAGCGGCGCGTTTGGCGGAGAGGATCAGGCGTCCGTCGGCGTCCTCTTTCTGCATCACCAGCGCTTCGAGGTGCTGGCCGATCTCGACGACGTCGTGGGGGTCGGCGCCCTTGCGGATCGAAAGTTCGTTAGAGGGAATCAAACCCTCCGACTTGTAGCCGATGTCCACGAGGACCTCGTCCTTGTCTATGCGGACTACGTCGCCCTCGACGATGTCGCCGTCCTTGAAGTCTATGAGGACGCTCTCGTCGATGGGGACGACTTCCCCGTTCTCCTCGCGGAAGAAGTCCTTCATCGACAACTCGTGGGACACGTTGCTTTTCGTTTCAGTCATGTACTACTTGCTTTCCTTTTGCATTTTGCCTGCGGTCGTTTTCAACTCTCGTCATTCGCATGGAAGCTCGACGCGAGACGGTATTCTACCTTATATCAATTGGAGTTACATTCCCCCATCGATCCCCGCTCTTAACCTCCACTTCGAGGGGGGGGTCGAGGTCGTAGGCGGCCACCATCCGCTCGATGGCGAGCGTAGCCACGTCTTCGACCCGTTCCCTGTCCGCGTCGAAGACGAGCTCGTCGTGGACCTGCATGATCATCTCGGAGTCGAGCGGCTTGAGCCGCGCGTTTATGTCCACCATCGCGACCTTGATGATGTCGGCGGCGCTGCCCTGGATGCGGGCGTTGAAGGCGAACCTCTCCCCGAGCTTGCGCTGGTTCTTGTTCTTCGCGAGAAGCTCCTCGACGTAACGCCGCCGCCCGAAGAGCGTCGTCACGTAAGGCACGGAGCTCTCCCTCTCGGCCCGCTCGACCGCCTCGTCGAAAGTGCTCTGGATGAACTCCGTCACCCTCGGATAACGCTCCATGTACCGCTTTATGTACTCGTCCGCCTCCACCGGGTTGACGTTCCCGAGCCGCGAGGCGAGCCCGAAAGCGGAGATGCCGTACAAAATCCCGAAGTTCACCATCTTCGCCCGCCGTCGCAACTCCGGCGTCACACTCTCCATCCGCGCGTCGAAGACCTCCGAAGCGGTGCGGGTATGTATGTCCTCGCCCTTCGTGAACGACTCGACGAGCGCGGGTTCGCGGCTCATGTGCGCGAGTATGCGAAGTTCGATCTGCGAGTAGTCCGCCACGACGAGCCTCCGCCCCGGAGACGCGGTGAAGGCGTTCCTTATGAGCTGTCCGGTCTCGGTGCGAACCGGGATGTTTTGCAAATTCGGGTCGTCGCTCGAAACACGTCCGGTCGCCGCTTTTGTCTGATTCAGAGTCGTATGGATGCGCCCGTCGTCACCGATGTGGCCCCTCAGTCCCTCGATGTACGTGCCTTTGAGCTTCGCCATCTCGCGCCACCCGATGACGTGTTCGGCGATGGCGTGTCCCTTTATTTTCAACTGGTCGAGGACCTTCACATCCGTCGAATACCCGGTCTTCGTCTTCCGGATCGGCGGTATGCCCATCTCCTCGAAGAGGATCTCCCCGAGCTGTTTCGGAGACCCGATATTGAACTCGTGCCCCGCTTCGGCGAAGACCCTCTCTTCGAGACCGGAGAGTTTGTTTTCGATCTCCGCCCCGACCTCTTCGAGGGTGTTCGCGTCAACGGGCATCCCGGCCTTCTCCATCTCGCCGAGGACGTCGGTTACGGGAAGCTCGACGTCGTAATACAAACGGGCGAGACCCATCTCCTCGAGTTCCTTTTCGAGCTTCGGGACGAGAGCGTGGATGACGGCGGCCCGCTCCGCCGCGGTGCGGACTTTCGGGTCGTCGTGTTCGACTCCGACCTCGGAGAGACCGCGCTCCCCCGCGAGCGCATCCACGTCATAGCTGCCGAGACCGGGCTTTATGAGGTACGCGGCGAGATACGTGTCGAAGTCGGCGTCCCGCACCCCGAGCTTCTTCGCGTCGTGCACCCGCAAAGGCCGGTCGGGAACGGTGTCCGTGATGCGAACGTCGTCTTCGGACTCCGCCACGCACCAGCGTCCGTCGCCGACCGGCGCGGCGACGACGGGGTCGAAAGAAAGCTCGACGGGATATTCGGAGACGCGGACTTTCAGACGCTCGGGGGGCGCGACCGCCTCTCCCCCAACCACGGGCAAATTCGTCAGCCGGTTGTCGCGCAGGCTGCGGAACTCGTAGCGCCGGAAGACCTCCGAACACTCCGGCGAGACCCCCTCGAACCGGAGCCCCTCCACGTCGAACTCCACCGGAGCGTCGAAACGCATCCGCGCAAGCTCCACGGAGAGCAATGCACTTTCCTTTCCCTCTTCCAGCTTCTTTCTCGTCCCTTTCGCGGAGATGTTGTCGAGGTTCTCGTACAGGTTCTCGACCGTGCCGAACTCCTGCAAAAGTTTCGACGCGCTCTTCGGGCCGATGCCCCGAACGCCGGGGATATTGTCCGAGGAATCTCCGACGAGCCCTTTGTAGTCGGGAATTTGCTCGGGCGTGACGCCGTACTCCTCGATGACTTCCTCGCGTCCGTATTCCTTCGTCTCGGAGACGCCTCGCGTCGTTCGAACCACCTTCACGTTTCCGTCCACGAGTTGCATCGCGTCCTGATCTCCGGTGACGATCATGAGTTCGACGCCGGCGGGAACCTTCTTCGAGAGCGTCGCTATCGCGTCATCGGCCTCGAAACCCTCGGCGCGCATCGCGGGGATGTTCATCGCCTCCAGGATTTCATCGAGGTGATCGAGTTGCGCGCGAAGTTCCTCGGGCATCGCCGAACGGTTCGCCTTGTATTCGGGAAATATTTCTGTTCGGAACTTCGGCAGCCCCGCGTCCCACACGACCCCGATGCCGACTTCCTCGTCCTCGTCGAGCAATTTGAGGACCATGCTCGTGAAGCCGTAGAGCGCGTTCGTCGGGAGCCCGCCGGAAGTGGAGATGGTCTGCGGCAGCGCGAAAAACGCACGATACAGAAGAGAAAACCCGTCGATCAAATAGATACGCATGAGAGGTGATTATACCGAAGAGACGCCGCGCCTCATCGCCCGAATGACGCTTCGCGAACTCCGAGCGTTGATTCCTTCTGGAAGTGATAATTTCTGGGACATGACGAGAAGGAAGCTCGGAAGGATGAAGGTCAGGGCGCCGGACGCGGCGACGGCGGAGAAGTGTTTGCTGCGTTTTTCCGGCTGGGATCTCCACAACGACCCGGATTCGTTGCCGAAGTTGACTTCGCGGAACCTCTTCGGCGACGACAAGCCGCTCGAAATGGAGGTCGGGTGCGGGAGTGGGGAGTATCTGTGTCATCTGGCGAGAAAAGGCAAAGAAACCAACTTCGTCGGTCTCGACCTCCACCTCAAATCCCTCTTCAAAGGCATCGAAGCGGCCTCCGAAGAAGGGCTCGAAAACGTCAAGTTTATAAGCGTGGACTTCAGGCAGGCGTACCCGCTCTTCGCGGCGGACTCGCTGTGGGCGGTCTACCTCCATTTCCCCGACCCTGGAATAAAGACGCGGCACAGGAGAAAGCGGATCTTCGACGAACGGTTCCTCGAAGAGATGGGCCGGGCGGTAATTCCGGGCGGCGCGATGAGCCTCGTGACCGATGACGAAGACTACTTCCGGTGGATGCTGCGTCTCATCGAGGGCGACGGAAGATGGACTCGAACCCACACCGAGCCGTACCTGACCGGCTTCGAGCCGGAGGTGAAATCACGCTTCCAGAGGATGTGGGAACGCAGAGGCAGACAGGTATTTCGCTTCGAGCTACAAAACAAGAAGCCACCGGCGAAAGACTGATACCGAATCCGGTTAAGCATCTGCAGGCTGAGTTTGATGAGTATGGATCGCCCCTGGGGGCGCGATGCT
>JBOHBL010000417.1:0-2194 GCA_050698295.1 Rubrobacteraceae bacterium
GGCGCTCGCTTTCGATGACGCGGCTTTTGACGCTCACGGGGGCGGGGGGGTGCGGGAAGACGCGCCTCGCCGTCGAGGCGGCGAGGGGTCTCGTCGGTGCGTACCCCGACGGGGTGTGGATGGCGAGGTTTGCTCCGGTCTCCGACGGCTCGCTCGTGGCGGGGACGGTGGCCGCCGCGCTCGGGGTGCGCGAGCAGCCGGGGCGTCCGATGGCGGTGACGCTCTCGGAGTATTTACGGACGAAGGACGTTCTTCTCGTCCTCGATAATTGCGAACACGTCATAGACGAGGCGGCCCGGCTTGCCGACGAACTCCTCGAATCGTGCGGGAGGCTCCGCGTCCTCGCCACGAGCCGGGAGGCGCTCGGGGTTTCGGGGGAGGTCGTGTGGAGGGTGTCCACGTTGACCTCGCCGGAGGAGGGGGAGCCTCTCGAAAACCTCATCCAATCTGCGGCGGTGCGGCTCTTCGTGGACCGCGCCCGCTCGAAGCTGCCGACCTTCGGCGTCACCGAGGCAAACGCCCGGTCGGTCTCCGAAGTATGCCGCCGCCTCGACGGGATACCGCTCGCCATCGAGCTTGCGGCGGCGAGGATGGCCGTGCTCGCCGTCGAGCAAGTCGCCGAGAAACTCAACGACTCGCTGAACCTCCTCGCCCTCGGGGAACGCACCGCCGAGCCTCGCCACAAAACGATGCGAGCCACCCTCGAATGGAGCCACGACCTCCTCGACGAAAAAGAGAAAACCCTCTTCCACAGCCTCTCGGTGTTCGCCGGGGGATGGACTTTGGAGGCGGCGGAGGAAGTCGGCGGGGAAGCCGCCTCCGTCCTCGACCCTCTCGAAAGCCTCGTCGAGAAATCGCTCGTGGCGGCGGAAGTGGATGGGGAGCGCGGCATGAGGTATCGGATGCTCGAACCCGTGCGGCAATACGCCCGCGAGAAGCTCGATGCGAGCGGGGAGGTGGAAGAAGTTCGGGGGCGGCACGCCGAATATTATCTCGCGTTTGGCGAGGCGGCGGAGTCGGAATTGATGGGGAGTCGTCCGTCGGCGCGCATCGAGAGTTTGGGAATGGAGATCGGCAATTTGCGGGCGGCGCTTTCGTGGATGCTCGGCGCGGGCGAAGAGCGGGCGGAGATGGGTTTGCGGCTCGCCGCCGCGCTCGGGCGTTTTTGGGACGCGCACGGCCCCGCCGAGGGGCGGCGGTGGATCGAGGCCGCGCTCGCCGAGAGCGGCGAGAGGGCCGCCCCGGTTCGGGCGAAGGCTCTCAACGCGGCGGGCTTCATAGCGGTTTATGAGGGAGACCCGGCGGGGACGGCGCTCCTCGACGAGAGTTTGGCGCTTTACAGAAAGCTCGGCGACACGTCCGGGGCGGCGTACGCCATCGGCAACCTCGGACACGCGATGGTGCATGTGGGGCCGCGCGAGCGGATGGAGCCGCTCCGCCGCGAGGTCGAGGCCATGCTTCCAAAAACCTCGGACGAGCGGGCGAGGGCGCACTTGTTCGCGTGTCTGGGTTTCGTCGCCGCGGGCGAGTACGATTTCGAGGAGATGAAAGTTCGCCTCGAAGAGGCTCTCGTCCTCTTCCGCGAACTCGGGGATGTCCACAATGTATCCGTGTGCGTCACCTCGCTCGGATATTTGTATATCGGGCGCGACGATCCCGGTGGCGCGGCGTGCTTCGAGGAGGGGTTGAGGATCCAACGCGAACTCAAACACCAGATCGGCATATTCATGGGAGCGTCGGGGATGGCGGGGGTGGCCGCCCTCCTCGGACAGGCGAAGCGCGCGGCGAAGCTCATGGGCTTCTCCGAAGCGCAACGAGAGAGGATCGGCATAAACTTCGAGTCGCTCAGCAAAGCCCGCTACGACTACGAGAAATACATCGCCGCCATAAGCTCCCACCTCGACGAAGCCGTCATCGAAGCCGCATGGAATGAAGGCCGGGCCATGACCTCCGAAGAGGCCATCGAATACGCCCTCTCCGACGAAGACACCGGAGAAAGGGCGGGTGGCGAAAGGGCGCGCGCCTCCCGAGGTGAACCGTCCGCCATCCTCACCCGCCGCGAACGCGAGGTGGCGTCCCTCGTCGGGCGGGGGCTCACCAACCCCCAGATCGCCGACGCGCTGGCGATCTCCAAGAACACCGTCGCCAACCACGTAGCCACGATCCTAAAGAAGCTGGACCTCCCCTCCCGCTC
>JBOHBL010000418.1:0-2577 GCA_050698295.1 Rubrobacteraceae bacterium
CGTCTATACGCTCCTGTTCTTCACCTGCGACTTCCTGCCCGCCGTTCGACTGACCCCTCTCGGGCTCATCGAAGTCAAGTCGGGGGATGCGCTTTTGCCGCCCGGAGGGATCCCAGACTGAACCGCGGTTGACCAAATTCTCCCAACCCGATACCCTTTGCTCGACCGGAGTATTACCGGCGTTTTCAGGGAAAGCGTTCTACATGCACGAGGAGTGATACGGGATGAAAGATGCATTGTCCGAGGTTGGTTTCCGGCTGGAGCTGGACGGGCGTTCGCTGAAGGTCGAGGACGTGGCGCGCGTGGCGCGAGGCGAGGGAACGGAGTGTTCGTTATCTGGCGAGTCGGTTCGGAGGATAGAGAGTTCCAGGGAGCTAAAGCTGGAACTCATCTCTTCGGAGCGCCCGATCTACGGTGTGACGACCGGCTTCGGGGATAGCGCGCACCGTCAGATCTCCTCTGAGAAGACCGCCGAGTTGCAACGCAACATCTTGCGTTTCCTCGGCAACGGCACGGGACCCGTGGCTCCGGCGGAGGTCGCGCGGGCGACGATGCTCTTGAGGGCGAACTGTCTGGCGCGGGGGAACTCCGGCGTCAGGCGCGAGCTGGTCGAGCGGATGCTCTCGTTTATCGAACACGACGCGCTACCGATGATTCCGGAGCGCGGTTCTTGCGGGGCGAGCGGAGACCTCGTCCCGCTTTCTTATGTGGGCTCCGCCCTGACCGGGCACGGGGAGGTGCTTCACCGCGGCGAAAAGAGGGACGCAAACGAAGTCCTCGAAGAACTCGGTCTCGCTCCGCTGGAACTCGAAGCCAAAGAAGGACTCGCCATCACCAACGGCACCTCCTTCATGAGCGCGTTCGCGAGCCTCGCGGTTTGGGACGCCGAGGAACTGACTTTCATCTCCGACCTCTGCACGGCGATGGCTTCGGAGGCGTTGATCGGGAACCGGGAGCATTTCGATGCGTTTCTGCACGCTCAAAAGCCGCATCCGGGGCAGGTGGAAAGCGCGAAAGTCATCCACGACCTCCTCGACGGTTCGGAGCTTTCGGTCGCCGTGGATCAGGTCCTCTCAGGCGACGGTCTCGGCGACGCTCATTTCAGGGAACTCGAACGCAACATCCAGGATAAATACTCCATCCGCTGCGCCCCGCACGTGAACGGCGTGTTGCGCGACACCCTGGATTGGGTGCGACGCTGGGTGGAAGTCGAGATCAACGCCTCCGACGACAACCCGCTCTTCGACGTGGACGGCGGGACGGTCCACAGCGGCGGGAACTTCTACGGCGGCCACATGGTCCAGGCGATGGACTCGCTGAAGGTCGCCCTGGCGAACACAGCCGACCTCATGGACCGCCAGCTCGAGCTCGTCGTGGACGAAAAGTTCAACAACGGCCTCACCCCGAACCTCGTCCCCTTCTTCGAGCCCGACAGCCCCGAAGCGGGACTCCACCACGGCTTCAAAGGCATGCAGCTCGCCGCCTCCTCGATGGTCGCCGAAGCCTGCAAACTTTCCAACCCGGTCAGCGTCCACTCCCGCTCGACCGAGGCCCACAACCAGGACAAAGTCAGCATGGGCTCGATAGCCGCCAGGGACGCCAGGACCATCGTCGAGCTGACCCAAAACGTCGCCGCCATCCACCTCATCGCGATCTGCCAGGCACTCGACCTCCGCGGAGTCGAAGGCATGAGCCCGAAGACGAAGCTGGCCCACGAGAAAGTCCGCGAACGTGTGCCGTACCTGAGCGGCGACCGGCGGATGGAAAAAGACATAAAGGCGGTCGTGGAGATCATCCGCTCGCGGGAACTGTCCGGCGCGGTCCTCGCCGGCTGACGGAAAGGAGACTAAGAAGATGTTGCGCGAAAACAAGCCGTGGCGTTCGATCTACGAGGACAGGCTCTCCGACGAGCCCATCGAAGGCTCGCTCACGGAGTTCCTGAAAGACGCGGTGGATAAGTACCAGAACAACGTCGCGTTGACGCAGGACGAACGAACGGTGACCTACGGCGAGCTATGGGAGCTTTCCGGGAAGTGCGCCGCCGCTCTGTCCGAGGCCGGAGTACGAAAAGGCGACCGGGTTGGGCTGATGCTCCCGAACTGCCCGGAGTACGTTATCGGGTTTTTCGGGGCGGTGAGGATCGGGGCTGCGGCGACGCAGGTCAACCCGATCTACGTCGGGCGCGAACTGGAACACATCTTCGACAACTCCGAGACCGAAACCGTCATCGTCCACGCGGCGATGTACGGGAAAGTGAAGACGATTCAATCCGACACGCCGCTGAGACGGGTCATCTGCGTCGGGGAGCCGGAGGGTGGTCTCGAAGACGACGACGTGTCTTTCGATGAGTTTATAGAGTCTGCTTCGGGAGATGTGCCGGAGGTTGGGATCGAACCTCGCGAAGACCTCGCGTCCATCCAGTACACGGGCGGGACGACGGGCGTTTCCAAAGGGGCAATGCTCACGCACGCGAACCTGCTCGGGGGGATTCAGCAGACCATAGATCTGCTCATCGAGGACCCGTCGAACTTCCCGGAGAACGGCAAGGTCATCGCCATCGCTCCGCTGTTTCACATC
>JBOHBL010000419.1:0-3202 GCA_050698295.1 Rubrobacteraceae bacterium
GGATGAGATCACCCGCCTCAAGTACCGTTACCTCGACCTTCGGCGCGAACGGATGCGCGAGAACATAGTCTTCCGCCACAGGGTCGTCAAACACATCCGGGACTATTTATCGGAACGGGATTTCCTGGAGATCGAAACTCCACTCCTCACGGCCTCCACGCCGGAGGGCGCAAGAGACTACCTCGTTCCGGCTCGGCTGTATCCGGGGGAGTTTTACGCGCTGCCTCAGTCGCCGCAGCAGTTCAAGCAGTTGCTCATGGTCGCGGGGTTCGAGAGGTACTTCCAGATCGCGCGCGCTTTGCGCGACGAAGACCAGCGCGGCGACAGGCAACCCGAACACACCCAGCTCGACCTCGAAATGAGCTACACCACCCAGGACGAGGTGCTGGAGCTTGTCGAAGTCCTCTACACCGAAATCGTCGAGGAACTCACCGACAAAAAGGTAATGACAAAACCCTTCCCACGCCTGACCTTCGCCGAGTCGATGTCCCGCTTCGGCTCCGACAAACCGGACATCCGCTTCGGTTTGGAACTCGAAGACGTCTCCAATCTCGTCGAGACATCCGAGTTCAAAGTCTTCCGCGGCGCGGTCGAGAGCGGCGGCTCCGTTCGCGGCATCTCCGTCGGCGGTCTCGGAGATTTGAGCCGCAAAGAAGTCGATGACCTCGTGGAGGTCGCCAAAGGAGGCGGCGCGAAGGGGTTGGCGCATTTCCAGGTCACGGAGGACGGTCTCAAAAGCCCCATCGCCAAGTTCTTCTCCGAGGAGGAGATCGGGGGCATCACGAACCGCCTCGAAGCGAAGCCCGGCGACTGGGTCTTCTTCGTCGCCGACAAGAACCCGGTCGTTTTCGAGAGTCTGAACCGGCTTCGGCTCCACTTTCGGGACCGCCTCGATCTCGCGGACAAAGACGCGCTCGCACTATGCTGGATCACCGACTTCCCCCTCTTCGAATACAATGTGGACGAAGACCGCATCGAGCCGATGCACCACATGTTCACGATGCCCCGCGAGAAAGACCTCCCCCTCCTCGACACCGACCCGCTGAAAATAATCGGGCAACTCTACGACCTCGTCGCGAACGGAACGGAACTCGCCTCCGGCAGCATCCGTATCCATCGTCCCGAAATACAGCGAAAGGTCTTCTCCGTGATCGGGCTGAGCAAAGAAGAATCGGAACGTCGTTTCGGGACGATACTTCGGGCCTTCCGGTATGGGGCGCCGCCACACGGCGGCATCGCGCCGGGCATAGACCGCTTCGTGATGCTGCTGCGCGACGAACCGAACATCCGGGAGGTCATGGCCTTCCCGAAAACCCAGGCCGCTCGCGACGAAATGATGGACGCGCCGGGACCGGTCGCCGAGGAGCAACTCAAGGAACTCGGCATCGCCCTTCGCCGCCCGGCAGGAAAAACCGGATCGAACCCGGCGTCGCGTCCGAGCGAGGGGAAAAATCAAAAGTGAACACCATCGGCAGCTTCTGAATCTGTACTCAGAGACGGAATTGGACAGAGTGACCGTATGAGGAACATTAGCCCCGAGTGGAGAGATCTCACCGAAGGCTTTATGCGCATCGAAGCTCTCGAAGCACGGTTCCGCAATGAGTGGAGTTTACGGCTTGAAGGTACTCGGCGGAAGAACGACGAGGCCATGCGACAGACGTTTAGGGAGCAAGGACGCGCCGCCCTGACTGCGGCGTGTGTCATGGCGATACTTCTCTTCGTGGTGGCTCTCATCTTTTCCGCGCTCTTTTCCCCCTTCTCCCCCGCCGTCCTCGTCATGCTCATCCTGACACTCGCGGTACCGGCGTTCCTTGCCTTATGCGGGATTTGGTCTCTTCTTCTTGTCCCAGACTCCGCACCCGACATCTCGAACCTCTCCGGCGAATGGTGGGCTGAGATATCTGAGGGCGTTCCAGCCGTGCGGCGCTCCGCCCCGGCCCTGTCAGCGCGAGAGGTCGGGGATGATGGCGAAGCGGCTTTCGTCGCGCACCTAAATGGCACGCTCCCCGAAGAATACGTCGCCGTGAGGAATCTGCTCATGGCCCGCAGCCTCGACGCGGACGCGATCGTCGCCGCTCCGACCGGCATATGGGTCTACGAGGTCAAAAACTGGGTCGGCGATATTACTTGCGAAAACGGCAAGTGGCAAAGGATGAATGAGCCGATCAAATGGCCCTTCGACAAACAATGGATCAAGGAAGCCGCCATCGTCAAGGAGGCATTGAGGCGCGGACTGCCCGAGCATCCCGATATACATGAAGCGGTCGGCGGAGGACTCGTCTTCACGCAAAGTCAGTTCTCTCTCTCCGTGGACGGCTCGTGCGAAGCGCCGGTGTACACGCCGGGAACCTGCGTGGAGGCGCTCTCCGGCTTCTCGGAGATACCCGGCTTCACGATGGAGATGCGCCTGCGAGCCATAGACGCCCTCATCGCGTTCTCCGATCGAGCTCACGAGCAAAAATGGCGAAGCGCCTTCGGCGACGGCATCCTCCGTCGAGTTGGCTAAACGCCTCCACGAAGACGCCGTCGCGCGAGCCGCCTCTTATCTGTAATTTGCCGGATCGTCTTGGAATGCTCCGCATGCGGAAAATGTGTTTCTTCGCGTCCACGGCCACAGCCCGGCGAATCTTCACGAAACCCCACTCCCCGCCCGACCGGATTCGGCCCATGATCCACCGTCCTTTGTGAACAACCAAAACCCCGAAGAACCCGCGTCCCAATCAAATTGCTGCCCGGCGTAAACGAGCGCCTGTGAAACACCCCCATCGAAGCCGACACGCGAAATGCGGAGGGTGCCATCGGAGTCGGGGAAGGTTTCCCGGAAACGGCTCCATCCCTCTCCGTCGCGGAAGATGTGGCGGAACTCCTCATCGCTCACGGGGATGAGGCGGCTTTTCGGATCGAAGTTCGGCTCGACGGGATGCCGCTCGCGGTTCTTCTCGACGAAGTCCGTGATGGTCTCTTCACGGATGCCTTCGAGGTTTTCGCGAATGTATGCGAGGATCCTCGCCTCGTCGGAGGGCATCCCGAGTCCGCCACGCGTCTCGGCCCGGACGGCTTGTTTTTCTCCGACGAAGAGAAGGTCGAGGCAAATTTCCACGACCTCCCGTTCGTCGGAGGGGCTTCCGTTCGAGCCGGGTGTCATCGGAAGTCCGGTTGACTCGCTTCCGAGGTCGCAATCGGTCTTTCCCGACTCCCGAAC
>JBOHBL010000420.1:0-2574 GCA_050698295.1 Rubrobacteraceae bacterium
TCCTGATAGTGACCGTCTACGTCTACGCGAGCGGCCTGCGCGGCATCGGCTGGACCAATGTGGTGCAGGGAATCATCATGGTCGTTGTCGCCTGGGTGCTCGGCATAGTGGTAGCGAACCGCTTCTACGGCGGCGTGGGTCCGATGTTCCGGGAGATCCAGGCCGAGGCTCCGCGGTACCTGACGTTGCCGGGAGCGGAAGGCATGGGCTGGGCCGCTTTCTCCTCGATCATCCTGGTCAGCGCCATCGGGTTCACGATGTGGCCGCACCTGTTCATGAAAGCCTACGGAGCGGATAACGAGAAGACGATCAAAAAGACCATCGTCCTCTACCCGCTCTACGGCTACCTCCTCGTACCGGTCCTCATCGTCGGGTTCGCGGGTATCCTGGTGTTGCGGGACGACCCTCTTGGCAACCCGGACAACGTCCTGCCCGAACTGGTGGTGAACGTGGCGAACTTCTCGCCGTGGTTTGTAGGGATCATGCTCTCGGGGGCTCTCGCCGCCGCTATGTCCACAGGCTCCAACCTGGCCCACACCGCGTCGACCGTGCTGGTGAGGGACCTCTTCGTCGCGGTGTTCAGGCAGGATATGCCCGAGGGCCGGGTGGTCCTTCTCACCAGGGTGTTCGTGGTGGTCATCTCGGTGGTCGCCTACGTGCTGGCGTTGTTCAACCCGGCCTCCCTGGTGGGACTCTTGCTCGGCGCGTACGGGGCGGTGGTTCAGTTCTTCCCCCTGATCGCGGCGGTATTCTTCTGGAAGCGGGCCACCACGGCCGGGGCTTTCGCCGGTCTGATCTCCGGCAGCCTGGTGATGCTTTACTTCTCGTTCCTCGCTCCGCCGCCCTTCGAGATACACGCCGGGATCTGGGGCCTCATGGTCAACACCCTCGTGCTGGTCGGGGTGAGCCTCGCCACGAAGTCCATGCCCAAAGAACACGTGGAGAAGTTCGTCGAGGGCTCCCGGGCCCCGATGGAGGAAATGGTCGGATCCCACCCCTCGCAGCCGGACACATCGGAGGCATGAACTATCGGGAGTCGGGATAAAAGCAGCGGATAACCAACGAATGGCATTTTCGTGATTGGCTGTTCAGTCTGGAGGAGCGGATCTTCAGCACCCGTCCGACCCCGCGCAAGACTTCTATCGGCCGCGTCAAGTAATCTATCGAGACGCCGATCCTATCGAGCTTCGCATCTCCGAAGGTCGGCTCCGGCGGGTGGGCGCGGAGTGTCAATAGCGGGGTAAGGAGGTTTGCTCGTGTCGTCCTCGGTCCTTATTCGGTGGGGTGCGATAGCCCTCATGCTGAGCGGAGTGGCGTGGGTCGTCCTGGGCCTTTCGGCCCTGCTCGGCTACCTGCAAGCGATCCCCGGGCGCGAAGACGTCGTGTTGTTCGTCGGCGCGATGCTGTTGTTGGGGGCGGGACTGGTAGGGCTCCATACCTTGCAGAAAGGGAGCTACGGACTTCTGGGACGGGTGGGCTTCTACACGGCCCTCGCCGCGATGGCGGCCCACATCGCGACCGCGGTGATCTTTTTGGCGGGGAACCCGGACTTCCAGTGGCTCTCGGCCTGGGTAGGCACCTCCGGCATGCTCGCGGGGTTCGTTCTCTACGGCGTCGCCACCCTGAGAGCGAGGATGCTGCCGCGCTGGTACAGCCTGGCTCTCATCGTTGTCCTGCCCGTTACGCTGCCCCTGGCGCAGTACGGGACTACTTTGTTCGGGCTGGTCTTGCTGGCGCTGAGCTACGGACTGTGGTTGCGGAGGGGCGCCGCTACCGGGCAGCCTTCACGTGTCAGGTGAGGTTCCAGCTCTGGCCGTAGACGAGGTCGGAGGCTCGCCCGGCTCATGGAGACCGCGCCTTCTTCGGGGAGGGGAGTTATTCTATGAGGATGGCCGGGGAGATCAAGGGCCTTATGTCCTCTATCCGCAGGTTCCTGGTCACTGACGCTTTCGACTTGTTCATGCGCTTACTCCTTCCTCCGAGTGGTTTGTTGGCCGGTGCTGGATCTTTACTTCCGAGCGACCGGCCCGAACCCTCGAAGGACTGGCCGGCAATGAAATCGCTCGTGGAAATTCGTCTTCACGGCCATCTGCGTAGCGGGATGACGACGAAGCGTCAAGCGCGGACACCGGATACGCTCGCGACTCCGCGCGCTTAAAATGCCGCTATGCGCCTCAACGAGATCGAAACCTACGGCGAGCCGGGCGCGGTCGTGTACTTGTCGGACTGCGTGGCTCTAATGCGCTTGATGCCTCCCGAAAGCGTCGATGCCGTCTTCGCAGATCCTCCGTATCGCCTGTCGGGTGGCGGCGTGACCGTCAGGAGCGGAGAAGTTGTCTCCGTGGACAAGGGAAAGTGGGACCGTTCGCTCGGGAGCTTCGAGAGGGATCATGAGTTCAATGTCCTTTGGCTCGAAGCAGCGCGGCGTATTTTGAAATCGGACGGCTCCTTGTGGGTGAGCGGCACGCACCACATCATCTTCAGCCTCGGCTTCGCGCTCCAGTCGCTCGGCTTCCGCATCATAAACTCCATCGCGTGGGAGAAGCCCGACCCGACGCCGAACGCTCTGCGCAC
>JBOHBL010000421.1:0-1539 GCA_050698295.1 Rubrobacteraceae bacterium
GATCGACTGGGACGTGCCCCGGTTCGAGATCGGCTACTGGCTCCGAACGAGCTTCACCGGAAAAGGCTACATGACCGAAGCCGTAAAAGGCATAGCCGCCTTCGCCTTCGACGAACTCGGAGCGCAACGAGTCGAAATAAAGTGCGACCCGCTCAACGAAAAGAGCGTCCGCGTCGCCAAACGCTGCGGCTTCCGCCTCGAAGCCGAACTCAGAAACAACGAACGAAGCCCGAGCGGCGAACTGCGAAACACCCTCGTCTACTCGATGTTGCCGGAAGAAAGAGGAGTCCTCTCGTAGAGACGGCCCGGCGGGCCGTCTCCCCGGCGGGAGAGGAGACGCGCCATCGGAAGGAGACGCGCCGCCGGCGCGTCTCTACACTGGGGGTTGGGAAAGGTATTTTGTGGGTCGGTTCAGGAACAGGCATCGTGTCGATTCCGCCCGGCTTTCGGAGTGGGATTATCGGTCTGCGGGATGGTATTTCGTCACCGTTTGCACCCGGAGTCAGATCTGTTGGTTCGGTCGCGTGGTTAACGGTGAAATGCGGCTATCGAAAACAGGGCAAATCGCCGCCGAATAATTGCTTAACACCGATACGATTCGACCAAACACCACTCTGGACAAGTGGGTGATCATGCCGAACCATCTCCACGCCATCATCGTTTTTGCGGCGATTTCTTCGGGTTCGTTGGGATCGATCATCGGCCAGTTCAAGTCGGTTTGCACCAAACGTATCCGCGCGGAAGGACTCCACGACTTCTCATGGCAGTCACGCTTCTACGACCGGATAATTCGCGGCGAACGAGAACTGGACAACGTCCGACAATACATCACCGACAACCCCGCAAAGTGGGACATGGACCGCGAAAACCCCGCCAACCAACCATCCCCTCTGCCACCGCCGTAGAGACGGCCCGGCGGGCCGTCTCCTTCACCGGGGCCGTCTCCTTCACCGTACCGTCCCCGCGCCACGGAGGGAGACGCGCCGGCGGCGCGTCTCTACGGGGGGATTTCGGTTATACGTTCTCGTACAGTTTCTCTCCGCGCGAGAGCCTGCGCGCGATCTCGTACGTCTGCCCTTGAGAGCGCATCGTCGGCGAGTGCGCCGCGAGGTACCGCGCCGCCGCAATGAGGACGTGAGCCCCTTCGCGGGTCCCCGAAAGCCCTTCGTACTGCCGAAATGCGGCCTCGACCGCCTGTATCGTGTGGAAGTCTCTGTCCTCGCGGAGGAGCAAGCTCCCGAGCGCGGCGAGCAGTTTCTTCGGTTCTCCGCCGCCATGGAGGTAGCCGGCCACGAGCGTCCCGGCCTCATCCACCCGCTGCTGGCGGTCGAGCAGAGCGGGCAATTCGGACAGGAGTTCGGCCGGATTGTCGTTTCCGCCTTCGGGCAGGCGAGCGGGTGGGACGTTGAGAAATCTATCGAGGTAGACGCTCATCGCCGCGTCGAAGACGCCCCGGAGAAGTTCGGCCGAAGGCGCGCGACGGAGTCCTCTCTCGACGGCGTTCGCGAAGGTGAAGGTGTGGAGCGCGGTGTCCCAGTC
>JBOHBL010000422.1:0-5282 GCA_050698295.1 Rubrobacteraceae bacterium
CGCCAGCGATGCGGTGATCGTCACGGAGGGCGAGCCGCTCGACGGGCCGGGACCGAAGGTTATCTACGTGAACGCGGCATTCTCGCGCATGACCGGGTATTCTCCGGCGGAGATAGTGGGCAAAACCCCGCGCGTTTTGCAGGGTCCGAAGACCGACCGGGCGAAACTCGACTCCATCCGCGAGTCGCTCTCGAAGGGGGAGCCGGTCAAGGCGGAGGTTTTGAATTATCGGAGGGACGGCTCGGAGTTCTGGGTCGAGATGGACATCGTGCCGGTTTCGGAGGGGGGTGGATGGCCCGAATACTGGGTCTCCGTTCAGCGGGACACCACCGCGCGCAGGGAGGCCGAGGAGAGGTACCGGACCCTCGTCGAGCAAGTCCCCGGCATCACGTACATCGAGGACGCGAGGACGGGCGCGACCTTGTACGACAGCCCGCAGATAAGGGAGCTTCTCGGATACCCGGCGGACATCTCGGCCAAAGACCCCCAGTACTGGTGGAGGATCGTCCACCCCGACGATCTCGAACGGGTGCGCGACGAGGAAGCCCGCGGCATGCGGAACGGCAAGTTCAGCCTCGAATACCGCGTGTTCGCGAAAGACGGTCGGATCATATGGCTCCGCGACGAGGCGACGGTGGTGAGGGATGAGGCTGGTTCCCCGAGGTTCTGGCGCGGGTTCCTCTTCGACGTCACGGAGAGAAAGCGGGCGGAGCGGGCGCTCGAAGAGAGCGAGGCGCGTCTGGCGAGCGTGACCTCGGGCGCTCCGGTCATCCTCTTCGCGCTGGATAAAGACGGGCGGGTGACGCTTGCGGAGGGGAAGGGGCTCGAGACTTTGGGAGCGAAGCCGGGCGAGCACGTCGGGTGTTCGATCTTCGAGAAGTGGAAGTATCTCCCCGGCGTCCTCGAGGACGTGCGCCGCGTACTCGGGGGCGAGGAAATCGCCTCGACGGTGGAGATCGAGGGCTTCACTTTCGACGCCCGCTATTCGCCGGTGCGAAACGGAAGCGGCGAGGTCTCCGGCGTCATCGGGGTCGCCACCGACATCACGGCCCGCCGCGACCTCGAACGCGAACTCGAACACCGGGCTTTCCACGACCCTTTGACCGGGCTTGCTAACCGCTCGCTTTGCATGGACCGGCTTTCGCAGGCTCTCAAGCGCGCGGCCCGGCGCGGATGTCCCGCGGCGCTACTTTTCATGGACCTCGACGATTTCAAGGTAGTCAACGATTCACTCGGTCACGACACGGGCGACGAGCTTTTGATCGAGGTCGCGGCGCGGTTGCGGCGTTGTTTGAGGCCGGGAGATACGCTGGCGCGTCTCGGCGGGGACGAGTTCGTCGTTTTGATCGAAGACACCGGACTCGACGGGGCGATCCGGGTGGCGAACAGGGTGGCGGAGCTTCTCGAGCCGCCGTTCTTCCTCGGCGAGCAAGGCCACGAGAGGTTCGTCACGGTCTCCATCGGCATCACCGTCGCCGGGGGCGGGGAGCGGAGGGCCGAGGATCTCCTGCGGGAGGCGGACCTCGCGATGTACCGGGCGAAAGAGGAGGGAAAGAGCCACTACGAAGTCTTCGACTCGGAGATGAGCGCGCGGGTTCTCGGGCGGCTGGAGATGGAAGATAGTTTGCGACGCGCCCTCGATCATGGTCAACTCGAAGTCCATTACCAGCCGGTGGTCTCGCTCTCGACGGGTGGGATCGTCGGTGTGGAGGCGCTCGTGAGGTGGAAGCACCCCGAGCGTGGCCTCGTCTATCCGGCGGACTTCATCCCGCTCGCCGAGGAGACCGGCCTCATCATCCCGCTCGGACGGCGGGTGATCGAGGAATCGTGCCGCCAGCTGGCAAAGTGGCGCGAGGCGCTCCCCGAAGACGAGTCCATCTTCCTGTGCATAAACCTCTCGGCCCGGCAGTTCCGGCATCCGGGACTCGCCCGCGACGTGTCGGCCATCCTAAAAAAAACGGGCGTCTCGCCGGAGGCGGTGTACCTCGAAGTCACCGAGAGCGTCGCGATGGCCGGGACGCGCGAGACCGACTCGCTCGCGCAACTCAAGCGGCTCGGGGTGGGGGTCATGATCGACGACTTCGGTACCGGACAATCCTCGCTGTCGTACCTCAAAAAGCTCCCGGTGGACTTCATAAAAGTGGACCGGGCCTTCGCGTCCGGCCTCGGCGACAACCTCGTGGACCGGGAAATAGTCTCGGCCATCGTGCATCTCGGCCACGCCGTGGACCTCAAAATAGTCGCCGAAGGCGTCGAAAGCGCCGACCAGCTTCTGCGCCTGCGCGAACTCGGCTGCGACTACGCTCAAGGATACTTCTTCTCAGAACCCATCCCCGCCGGAGAGGTCGCCGATCTCCTCAAAACCGCTTCGTTGTGGTGAGAAATACGGTGAGTAGTGAATGGTGAAATAGTGAGTAGAAAAACCACTACTCACCACTCACTACTCACGGGAGCGAAGCGACCTCACGCCGGCTCCACCGTCGCCGACATCGAGCCTTTACAGCGCGGGATGAGCGGGTCGGGTCCGAAAGCGTGTACTTCGTCCCGCTTCATCTCCGCCACTTCGAGGTTCGTCGTCATTACCACTACTCGACCGTTCGCGTCCACTTCTTTGGCAAGCTCGAAACTCTTCTCCGGCGGGTGACCGAAGACCTTTTTCAGCATGACGATCACGTAGTCGTAGCTGTGGTCGTTGTCATCGAGGAGGACGACGTTGTACGGTGGCATCCCCTCGGTTTTTCGCCCCTGTCTTTTCTGTGGTTTCGTGATTGTCATCGTCTGTTCCTCCGCGCAACGTGACAGCGTATCCAGAATAACGCGAACCCTTCGAGTCATCCAGTTCGGACACCCGAGTGACGATTCCGATAGTATTCATTTCATGCCGACGGCTTTGAGAGATGGTCCGTACCGCTTCTATTTCTACAGCCACGAGCCGAACGAGCCGCCGCGCGTCCACATTGACCGCGACGACCTGTCGGCGAAGTTCTGGCTGGATCCGGTGAGCTTAGCACGCAATTTCGGGTTCGCCGCGAGAGAACTGCGGAGGATACAATCGCTGGTGGAAGAGAACCGGAGCGAACTGTTGGAGGACCGGCATGGCTATTTCGGCGCCTGACGAGCGTGTGAAGGACATCGAAATCACGGAAGACACGTTGAGCGTCGCTTTGATGGACGGCCGGATCACAAGCGTCCCCCTCGTATGGTATCCGAGGTTGCTCGACGCTTCCGACGCCGAGCGCGGAACTGGCGGATCGCCGGAGGCGGCTACGGCATCCACTGGCCGGACGTGGACGAAGACTTGAGTACGGAAGGTTTGCTGCGCGGCGCCCCGGCGCCCCGCCAACCCACGACAAGGGCTTGATTCAGCTTTCGCTCTAATCCGTCAATCGAACGAACCCTCCGTGTCCGTCCTGTTTCTCCGACGCGAGTACAATCTGGAATAAAGCGGCACACAAACTTCGGCATCCATCTTGTATCTTTCCAGCACGAGAAGTTGCTGTTCCAGCATCGAGTCTTTGAAAGTGGCGACTACGACTTTCATGCACGGCTCGATGAGCTTTGAAACAATAACGTAGCTGGCATCTACTAAACGCTTGTCTCCAGGAGACTTCCGTGGCTAACGTGTCTTCACCGACCCTGCCACTCCGGCTTGCGCTTCTCCAGAAACGCGCACATCCCTTCCTGCGCGTCGGCGAAGGTCGCGTTGAAGGACATGACCTCTTTGGTATAAGAGTACGCCTGCTCGGTCGGCATCTCCAGTTGCTGGTAGAAAGCCTGCTTGCCCACGCCCACGACGAGCGGGCTGGCCTCACAGATCTTCTCGGCCAGAGTCCTCGTCGCCTCTTCCAACTCCTCCGCCGGAACGACCTTGTTCACAAGCCCGATCTCCTTCGCCTCATCCGCCAAAACGAAGTCTCCGGTGAGGAGCATCTCCATGCTCTTCTTCTGCCCGACCGAGCGCGACAGAGCGACCATCGGGGTCGAGCAGAAAAGCCCTATTTTGACTCCGGGAGTCGCGAACTTCGCCTCTTCGGAGGCGACGACGAGGTCGCACGTCGCCGCAAGCTGGCATCCGGCGGCGGTGGCTATGGAATGGACCTGCGCGATGACGGGTTGTGGAATGGATTGCACGGTCGTCATGAGTTCGGTGCATACGTCGAAGGTGTGTCGGTAGAAATCCGGGTCGCGCCCGACCATCTCCGAGAGGTCGTGGCCCGCGCAGAAAGCCGGCCCGTTTCCCGCGAGGACGACGACCTGCGCGCTTTTGTCCTCGCCGATTGACTTGAGGGCGTGGATGAGCTCTTCCATGTGCGAAAGCGAGAGCGCGTTCCGCTTGTCGGGGCGGTTCATCGTTATGCGCGCGACGGCGCCGTCCCTCTCGAAGAGGATGTTCTCGTAGGTTTGTTTCTCTGCTTCGATCATGGTCTTCCTCCATACTCTCGCTCTTCGACCAACTCTGTCTTTCCTCCGACCTCAACCATACCATCCGGTTTGGTATCGGCCAAGATGATCGAGCCGACACCCTGGCGAATAGTTATCTTCCTTCCAAGTTTTGCCGCCAGTTGCACGGCATGCGACCCCGTCGCCTCGTCCTCCTCGACCCCGACCCGAGGCGCGAAGACCCGGACCCGGACGATACCCGCTTCCTCATCTTCCCACGCCCAGACACCGACGAGGTCGTAGCCGTCCGGAGGGCCGGAGAGCGCATCTATCTCCTCGGGAGAGTCCATCTCGATACTCGCGAACGGCGGCGACCACTCGGGCCTCCCGGAGATGAAGACGAGGCCGTCGGCATATCTAACCGGAACTTCGCCGGCGGGCGGACGGAGGAAATCCGCGGCGATGCTCTCCCGCGCCAGCAACCACGCGGCGCCTGCGAGCGGGTGTCCGGCAAAGGGCAGCTCCGTGCCGGGCGTGAAGATGCGAAGCTCGCCGCGTTCCGGATCGTCCACGAACACCGTTTCCGAAAACCCGAGGTCCGCGGCGATGGGTTGGCGGGCTTCCTCCGGAACCTCATCACCGTCGAGGAACACGCCGAGCGGATTGCCTCCGGCCCCGTCCTCCCCGACGAACACGCGCAAAACGTGGAGTGTCACCATCACTCACCCCTCTCGCCATAACCCACCTGAAACCTGAAGCCTGAAAATCAATTCACCTGCTTTTCCTGGCCGGCCCATTCCTTCTCGCGCAGGACGAATTTCTGGATCTTGCCCGTGGAGGTCTTCGGGAGTTCGTCCACGAAGTCCACGCCCGCCGGGGCTTTGTAGCGAGCTATCCTCTCT
>JBOHBL010000423.1:0-1717 GCA_050698295.1 Rubrobacteraceae bacterium
CTTTTAAGCATCGCGGGCTGGAAGCGCCACCAGGGGCGATCCATACTCATCAAACTCGGTTTGGAGATGCTTAACTCGACGGTCTATTCCAATCGGGGTCGGGGGTCTCCGGAGGGTCGGGCCAGAAAAACGGGCCCGAAGGCCCGCTGAAGGATCTATTCGAGAGAGGATTTTGCGAAGCGTCTTTCCGGCGAACCACTCCTTGCCCCGACGGGGAACTCCGGAGCGATGCTACGCCGAGCTGACCCTCCAGCCCCGGCCTTCGTCCTCTTCGTTCGGAGACGCCTCGACTTCGTCCCGCTCGGGCCTGCGCGCGGGGGTGCCGCTCAACTCCTGCCTGGACTCCCCAACGGCGATGAGCGATTCCTCGAACCAGCCCTCGAGCTGGCCCATCACGCGGTCCTGATATACCTCGGAGCCGCTGGCGACTTCCTGCGCGTAGCGCTCGGCGCGCTCTATGACTTCTCCGGCCCGCCTCTGGGCGCGCGCGTACACCTCGGTATGCTCAACCCTTTCCTCGGCGCGCCTGTGAGCCTCCTGAACGATGCGCTCGGCCTCCTCCTCGGCCGCCGCGACGATGGCCCGAGCCTCCCGTCGGACAGCCTCGGCCTCGGATAGCTCCTCGGGAAGCGTGCCTCTCAACTCATCCAGAACACCGAGAAGGTCCGACCGGTCCACGACCGCCAACCCCCTCCGCATCGGAACCCCAGATGCGTCCTGAACGATCCCATCCAACTCGTCCAATACTTCTCCGATGTACTGCATGTCCTCTCTCATGGGTATCAACCCTAGCACGGGTATTGAGGCTACGCTAGCCTTTCTGAAAGAAATTTTTGAAACTTTACCTGAAGTCGAGGTCTAATATGATCTTAAGGTTAAGTGTAATTTTATCTAAGGCTAAGGTCGCCTCTTCCCGAGGATCTCAGGCCGGAGTTTTCCCCTTTTCCATGCGGCATTCGGAAACGGCGTTGTAGTTATCCACAGGTTGAACCCGCATCGGCATCAGCCTAAACCCTTTTGACAGGGGGAATTCGGGCCACTTATCCACAGGCTTCGTTTCGACCTTTACGCGCACGCCTTGCGGGCGGTCGCATACTCGCATCAGAATGGGTTCGCAAGGCGACGTTGGGGCTTCATTACCTGTTTGGATCCCCACTCCGAACGAGACTTTTTTCCAGAGAAACCCGACGGGGCTGAAAACCGAAGTTCCCGTAGAACCGTATCGCCCGCTCGTTCTCCGCGTAGGTCGTGACCGAGGCCCTTTCGGCCCCTTTGCTCTCCGCCCAGCGGAAGAACTCATCCGCCAGCTTCGCGCCGACACCGAGGCTTCGATGGTCCTCCCGAACATACATGCTCTCCAGCACGGCGAGCCTCACGGGCCTCAGACTATCGCCCGGTTTCATGCGTCCCGCCAGGTAGCCGATCACGTCTTCCTCACTCTCCGCCAGGAGACACAAACAATCCTCGTCCGACACGAGAGCGGAAAAGTACTCATGTCCCTCTTCCTCCGGCCAGTCGAGGTTCACGGATGGGTCCCTGCTCCCCGCATCCTCCCGGAACAGAGCCCCGCTCATACCCGAGATATCCCCCGCATCCCCGACCGCCGCTACCCTGATCCACACGTTCTCCTCCAGCCCTCGTTCCTGAAAACCAAAGTCTAACGGCTTCAAGTCTATTTGTAAATTTTATTATTTATTTTATTATCAGCGGCTGAAGT
>JBOHBL010000424.1:0-1425 GCA_050698295.1 Rubrobacteraceae bacterium
GGATAGAAGAGTATGGCATTATTAGGCTACACCAAAGGTGTGGTGGCGGCAACGACGAACAAGAGAGGGAGTTTATAGGAAGAGATCAAACGTCTGAGACGGGGCTGAAGTGAGAATGGACAAACGGCGAGCATAGGAAAGGAGTGGTTGATGAGACGGATGATTTTGGTTGCGGTGGCGGGGGCGCTGGTGCTCGCGCTGGCTGCGGGGGTGGCGATAGCGCAGAACATTATCCAGTGCGACACCGACCCCTGTACCGGCACCAACCAGCAAGACCGAATCTTCGAGCAGGAAGGAGACGGAGTAGACGACACCATCAGGGGCAGGGGCAAGGGCGACGTCATAGACGCGGCCAACTTCGACGCCGACAACGACAACGTGTTCGGCGGGAGGGGCAACGACCGCATCCGCGTCGATGACCGCGACCCCCTCGACTTCGTCAGTTGCGGCAAGGGCAATAAGGACATCGCGGTGATCAACCCCGGCGACGAGGCATCCGGGAACTGCGAGTTCGTCAGGGGAGACCTCAACATGACGCCACAGGAATTCTCCACCGCCACCGTCGAGGAAATCATCGAGAACAGCGAACCCGCCGAGTAGTCAACCCGCGAGGCGGGCACAGTCGGATCGGGGCCTCCGGCGGCCCCGGTCCTTTTTCTTTGCCCGGAAACTGGTTTTTGTTAGATTATGCCGCGCGGATGCAAGGTTCTACCGGAGGTGGCTAGAGAGATATGTCGAAGAGTTGGGATGTGGCGCGGCGGGGCTTCGAGCGAGTCTGGCGGGAGGCGTCGGCCCGCTACCCGAGGCTCACGGCCCTGCGGGCGGGAGCGGCGCGGGTGTCGGCGTCCGGTGTGAGGGGCGTGGACCCGGCGAAAATGGTTTGGATCTTCGGCAGCGGCAGGAGCGGCAGCACGTGGCTCCGCGGCATGATGGGCGAGATGAGCGGACACGTCGTCTGGGAGGAGCCGATGGTCGGTCGGCTCTTCGGAAGTTTCTACAACCAGGCCCAGAAGGCCAACCTGCGCCGCGCCGACTTCATCATGGGCGACCCGACCCGCGAGGGTTGGATCCGGTCCATCCGGAACTTCATCCTCGACGGCGCCCAGTACGCCCACCCCCTCCTCGGCCCCAACCATCACCTCATCGTCAAAGAGCCAAACGGCTCCACAGGCGCGCCGCTCGTCATGGAGGCGCTCCCCGAGAGCCGCATGATCCTCCTGATCCGGGACCCCAGAGACGTAGCCGCCTCCGGCCTGGACGCCACGAAAGAGGGAAGCTGGCTCCACGACTGGGCCGACAAGGGCCGCTGGAAAAAAGAGGGCCTCGCCGACAAGAAACCCGACGCCCTGATCAAGCGTAGGTCCAACCGGTACGTCGCCCAGATCGGGGCGTCCAAAAAAGCCTACGACGCCCACAAAGGACCCA
>JBOHBL010000425.1:0-3246 GCA_050698295.1 Rubrobacteraceae bacterium
GTTCGGGAGGTCGGGGAAGGTTCGGAAGAGGAGGGCGCTTTGAGAAATAAGAGAAACGTCCTTCGTCCGGACACGACGGTCGAGCCGGTCGGGAAGGGTTCCGAGGTGTACGTGCGGGAGATGCCGCAATGCTGTCTCAGATCTCTCAAACAAGTCGCGGGGCGAGAGACGGAAGAGAAGAGACTTTTGTCTCTGGAGTGCGAGGTCTGCGGAAGAGACTGGCGCGTGACCTCCAGCCTCGACGAGCGGATACTCGGTCGGTTTGTAATGCACGGCGGTCCGAGGATCGGCGGGAGTCATCCGGCCGCTTGAGGAGAGCTTTGATTGAAGGGAGGAAAACATGCAGGACGCTTTGACGCAGTATCTCGCCGGGATCCGGGACGGCAGGCTCCTCGATGCGGGCGAGGAAGTGGACCTCGGCAGGCGTGTTCGCAGAGGAGACAAGGGGGCGAGGAAGCGGCTCATAGAGTCGAACCTTCGGCTGGTCATCTCCATCGCCAAGAAATACCGGGGGAGAGGGGTGGCTTTCGAGGACTTGATCCAGGAGGGGAACGCCGGGCTCATCCGGGCGGTGGAGAAGTTCGATCCCGAGATGGGCAACCGCTTCTCGACGTACGCGACGTGGTGGATAAGGCAAGCCGTCACGAGGGCGATAGCCGACCATTCGAGGACCGTCAGGCTTCCGGCGCACGTGATGGATTCCGTCTTCCGGCTCCGAAAGGCGGAGAACGCGCTCAGCGTCAAACTTGGCCGCGATCCTTCGGAGGAGGAGCTTGCCGAAAAGCTGGAAGTAAAACCGGCTGAGGCTCGCCGTTTGCGCGAAGTCAGCCAGCCGATATCCAGCATGAACGTCCGGCTCGGCAACGAAGAAGGGGCCGAGTTCGGAGAACTGTTCCCCGACGAAAACGCCAAAAGCGACTACGCCAGGGTCGAGGCGGGACCGTGGGAGGGCAGTTTACACGAAGCCGTTCGTTCGCTGCCGGAGCGCGAAGCACGGATTCTCAGGATGAGGCACGGGCTGGACGGGAGCGGCGTCCGGACTCTGCGAGAGGTTTCCGAGGAGCTTGGAATATCGCAGGAGAGGGCGCGTCAGGTCGAGATCAAAGCCCTGAGGACCATCCGCTCCGGGCGGTACGCGAGCACGTTGCGCGGCGGCCTCTCCGAAGCGGTCTGATCGAGAAAGGGCTCGCTGAAATCGCGAGCCCTTTCTCTTTGCTCACGGGCCGAAGTTCTTTATAAAGCCGCCGGGCGTCTGCTTGTTCTTTCCGCGCTGTGCGTAGCCTCTGTAAGCCTGGCCCTGGATGAACTCCCAGCCGCCGATGACCTTGCCGTGGACCCGGACGTGCTTTTTGTTTTTGAGCAGGGCGAAATGCACGTGGCGTCCGTATGATCTGCCTCCGCAGGAAACGTCGTTGCCGGTGAGACCCAGGTATGCTCCCCGCTCTATCTTCCTGCCGTTTTTGGGTCTGATGTTCTTGGTGAGGTGGTAGTAGTCGGTCGAGTAGCCGTTGGGGTGGTAAATCCGGATCCAACCACGGTTGCTCGAGCACATCTTGTAGACGCGCCCCTGACCGGCGGCCCTGACTCTCTGGTCTCCGCCTCTTCCGGCGAAGTCCAGCGCGGCGTAGGGCCTGTCGTAGCCGGTACTCCATCCATGCGGCCCGCCGGTGAATTTCCATACCTTGCCTTTTTTCCACGGCAACCTCAACCCGGTTCTTTGTGTTCCGGCGTCCGTCTGACGACTGCTCTGGTCGGCGAAGGTCTCTTGCTCACCGTCGCTCACGACTTCCTCGGGGGCTTTCGCCGCGAGGTCCGAGAACTCAGGAGAGCCCTCCAGCGCGACGTTCCAACCCTCGCTCGTGTTCTCGGCGACGAAGAGCCAGCCCTCCGGGTAATGGCCTTTTTTGTTCGGGGCTTCTATGACCGCCGAGCCGAAGGCCCAATTTTCTTCTTCGCCGGTTCGCATGACGTTTACCTGGGTGCGTCCCTCCTCCTCTATCGAGGCCAGGCTTCTTTCGGAGGCGTTCGACTCGACGCCCATCTCCTCGACTACCGCGGGATCCAGGCTCTCCATCCCCCCGGACTCCGCCTCGGCCACCGAGAGCGACAGCAGAGCAGCCGCCGCGAGACCGAACAGAGCCGCCACCCTCGCGAGTTTCCCGCCGGTCCCCTCCGAAACCACCCGTAAACTTGTCCTTGCTTGCGAACGACTCCCGCCCTCGTAGCCGCTGTTCATGATGAACCGCCCCCCTCCTGAGGTAAAGCTATACGCGCCCTTTCTCCGGCTGGCGACCGAGCATGCCGGAATTTATGACCTCACGCGCGTCATTTACATACGATTTATCGGCCGTGTCAAGAGATTTCTTTAGGTTTCGCCGATTTCGCCGACAAATTTTTTCGCGAACCGTTCTTGGCGAGCCCGGATCCGGACTGCGGACGCGCCATGAGACAGCCCTGACTTTATAGGCTAACCTTCGAGCAGAGCAAGCCTGCGAAGGGAGTTCAGTGGAGACGGAGAATCAAAACCCGCAGCGGACCAACGGTCTGTTCGAAGAACTGGGCGGCGAGATCTCGGACGGCTTCCCGACCATACACGCCCCGACCCACCACACACCGGCGGGAACGCCGTATCTAAAGTCGCCCGGCGTAGCCATGATCTCAAAACCCCAAACGAACATCCGGGCGCTCGCCGGTTTCCTCGAAGGCTTCGACCCGAGCCTCCGCTTCCCGGAATATTTGGATGATCCCACGGAGCTTCCCTCCTCCTCCCAACTCTGCAAAACGGCCGGACAGAATTGCTACGCCTCATTCGGCCCGAGACGAACGACGAACGAGAACGCCGCCGCGTATTTCGAGCGCCTGACTTCGGCGGGACACGGTTGTTATGATGGTGAGACGGAAGTATTGACGGCGGATGGATGGAAGTTCTGGGCCGAGGTGGGTGAGGACGACGAGTTCGCCACGCTCAATGAGCGGCGCGAGATCGAGTACCATCATCCGCTCCGGTTGGTTCACTACCGGCACGAAGGAAGGATGTATCGCGTCGAATCTTCCGGGGTGGATCTCCTTGTCACCCCGGAACACAGAATGTACGTCTGTCCGACGAGTACGAGAGCGGGCAGGAAGAGAAACGATTATCGCTTGACGTCTTGCGAGGAGTTGGACGGCAAGGCCCACGCTTACCTGAAAAGCGGCGGTTGGTACGACGTAAAGGGGGGACATCCGGCGGTCTACGCCCTGCTGGGG
>JBOHBL010000426.1:0-5010 GCA_050698295.1 Rubrobacteraceae bacterium
CCAGAAGTCCGTCGCCGTGTACACCAGCGGCGCGCCGGTCTCCTTGAAGGCCGGGATCACACTCGCCGAAAGCCCCTGGAAATGCTCGGCGTGGACGACGTCCGGCCGCACTTCCCTCATGTATTCCCGTGCGCGGCGGGCCATCGTCTCGTTCTCGTAGTCGAGGCGGTAGGGGCGGCGGAAGCCCTCTCTTGGGCGGCCCACGCGGCGCACGGGGACGCCCTCGAACTCGTAGTCCTCTATTTCTCCGGGCTCGATGTCGTTGCCGGGGATGGAACGCTTGGGGGCGAGGACGAACGTCTCGTGGCCTCTGGCGCGGAACTCTTTGGCGAGCCCGAGGGTGACGATCTCGACCCCCGCGTAATGCTCCGGGAAGAACTGGTGCGCCGCGAAGAGTATCCTCATGGTCTGGGTCGCTTCGCTCCGGGGAGTAGGGAGTAGGGAGTAGGGAGTAGGATTTCCCTCGGCTCCCTACACGCCGCTCTCGTATCCGTGCTCGGACAACTGCTTTCCGGCGAACTTCCGGTAGATCTCGCGGTCCCGCTCGGTGAAGACGTTTCGCCAGTCTCCGGCGATGCCCTTCCTGAAGAAGGAGCTTGGGTCCTCCTTGCCCTGGGCGCGGCTCGACGCCCGCTCGAAGCTGCTCACCCGGACGCAGCGCTTTATGACCTCCTCGCCGCTGCGGGCGCCCAGCAGTTTCAGCGCCTCGCGCAGGGTGTTCGCGGGTTCTCGCAGGAGGTCTTCGTAGCGGAGTTCCAGGTAGTTTCCGCCGTAGAGGGCCGCTCCGTCGCGGCGGGCCTTCCCGACCCGGCGGCTCCAACGGCGGGCGAGCTGCGAGAGGCGCTCCTCGGTGAAGATGGATCTGCCGCTCGCCAGAAACCCTTCGCGGTCTTCGAGGTAGGCGTCGCGTATTTCGAGTTCTTCCGGGGTCAGCTCGAAGATGCCCTCCGGCCGATCCTGGGCCAGCCGCCACCAGTGATGCATCGCCGAGACCGCGACGTCGCGTCCGTCCCGGACGATGTGTAGGATGCGGGCGTCGGGGTAGATCTCATGGATCTCGTCCAGGTTCTCGGTGTGCTGGGGGCTTTTGTCGCCCACGATCCTCTTTCCCGTCCTCACGACTTCCTTCGAGAGGAAATGATCCACCGAGAGCCGGGCGAGGTCGCGGAGGTCCTCCTCGTAGCCGTCGGTCCACCGGTTCCAGGAGAGCCCATGCCAAATTCTGAAGTCCTCGGAGGCCGCCAGGGCCCTCGTGAGGCTCGATACCGGGCCGGGGTAGACGGAGATCTCCTCTTCGCCATAGCCCTTCCCGAAGAAGCTGCCCTCGTGGCCGCAGGCTATCTCCGGGTGCGCGCTCAGGGTGCGCCGGAGCCAGGAAGTCCCCGAACGCATCTCGCCCGCGATAAAGAAGACCACATCGTAGCGCCCCGCCCAGGGGCTCTTCTTCCGCAACTCGCGGTAGAGCGAGTCAGCCCTCGCGACGGAGGTTCGCACCGCCTTCCCGGCCAGCTCGTTCGACATCACCGCCGCCACAAAGCGGTCGAAATGGTCGTTTTGCGCCCGGTAGTCCCTCAGACGCTCTATGACGCGCTCGACGCTCACGGGGGCAGATTATGTCACGGACCGCCGGTCAAGTCAGACGGTTGTAGTTTCCTGCGTCGTTCCGGCGACTCTATTGGGCTATGGTTCTATTTCTCGCCACGGACGGGCATCCACGAAACGGGAAAGGTGGCGAGTGTTCGTGGTCGCTATGGTCGCCCGATCACCGCCCTGCTCCAAAACCCGCGCCTGCGCGGCCAGGATCATGTCAACGTCCAACTCTCGCTCCGTGCCGGTGGGTAATCCTAGCTTGCGGGCGTCCGCCCAGAGCCGCGCCGCGGTGAGCATGACTTCCGTCGTCAGAGGTTCGTAGCCGAAGACCTGCTTGAATCTGTTCAGGCGCTCGACCTGCCGGGAGGCGTCGCGGCGAAGGAGTGTACGTCGGTGCTCGTAATCCACGATCTCCGGCAAGCGCGGGTACGTCCCGGCGTCCAGAAGCCTGAAGAGCCAGTCTCTGATCGGCCCTCGCTTCTCCGATTCGGGGTGGGTAACCTCCCCCACGGGACCGGAATCGAGAAGGACTATGCGAGCCACTTACGACGAGGACTCCCGGAAGGGTCTGCTGTGAGGCGGCCTTCCGGCGTTGAGATCTCGCTTGAACTCCTCCCATGAGACCTCACTCTTGTAGCCGGCTTCCTCCTCAGCGGTCCATTCCTCGAACAGCTTGTGGGCCTGCGCGGCTATGGAGGCGGCATCCCTCCGGTCTCTGGTCTTGTCCGCCTGTAGCGCCATGATCTGGCGCCTCCTCTCTGGCCGTGGGCCGCCCTGTCCGGTTACATCTGTATTGTACAGCCGCGCGAGCTTCGCTAGAAATCGTCTTCGCCGAGTCACGTACCGGAGATCAAGTCAGATGGTCGTTCGCCGGTCAGTTCCACCCGCTACCCTTTCCGCTCGGGATAGAACTCCTCCAGAAGCGGGCCGGTGATCTCCTCCACTATCGTTATTTGCTCTTCGGTGAGGTCCTCGCGCCAGCCCCCGGGACTGGCCTTGCGATAGAACTTGCCCTCGCCTTTTTGGTCGGCGGGGATGTTCTCCCAGGCGTGCTTCTGTACCGAGCGGGCAAGGTCCTCTTCGTCCACTGCTATATCGAGTTCTGAGTAGATGCGGTTCATGACGTTCGAGGTGTCGGACCTCAGATCCTCGTATCGGACCAGCGCCTTGCGTCCTTCGTGGGCGTCGTATGCCGTTTTTGCGTTGCCCACGCTTTGCAGGTAGGCGTTGGCCGTCCCCTCCACGTAGGTGTTCAGGTCTTCGCCGGAGAACTCCTTAATTGGACGGCCCTCCCTCTTCCCCCTCTCGTGGCGCCAGCTTCCCTCCTTGCGCGCGTCTATTCTGGAAGCCACGACATCCCTGGGGTCTCTGACCACGAGTATCATGCGGCTCTCGGGCATCGCCTCCATGAGCAGCGGCGCGCCGATCGAGCCGTTTGGCTCTTTGATCACCAGGTACCTGCTTTCGTCTAACTCGGGGAAGCGGGCGGCGGCTCCGCCGAGGACCAGGGACCTCACCGGCTCCACCCAGGTCTTTTTGTAGCGTTCCCCCAGAATGAAGTACTTGCCCTTTTTGTCCGCTCGGCTTCCGGCTCGCCCGTAGTAGAAGTGGCCGAGCAACCCTCCCACCAGCGGCTCGTTCCACCTGGTGTGGCCGGGCATCTCCGCCATCATGTCGCCGAGCCAGGTGGTGCCGCTTCTCGCGGTGGCGAAGATCCAAACGACGTTCTCGGGCTTGACGCCGTAATCCCCGCCTCCGGCGCCCCTCTGGGCCAGCTCCGCCCGAAGCTCGGCGACCTCCTTTTCCTTCCTTTCCAACCTCCGGTCCTTCTGAGCCAGCTTCCGGCGGAGTTCATCGAGCTTCCGTTGGGCTTCTTCGAGCTTCCGGGTCGGAGGCTCCGTCGCGCCCGGATCCAGGAACGCTCTTATCCTTCGCGCCACGTCGAGACCCGCCCGGTTCTCGGAGCCCGGCATGTCTAAGCCAACACCTCAATGCTCTCAATAAAGGCGACCACCATTGACGGGATCTGCGTGAAAACATTCTTCAAGGAATCAGTTCCCAGCATAAAACTTACCAAGAATTCGGGTACTCTCCTTTTGGTTGTTCGTGCCACTCGCAACATGCTCTCAAAACATCTCGCGATTCGCAACAGGCTACCTTGAGGTCTCTGTCCGAAGCCCTGCCCGCAGAGTCCCTTCGATTGCCTGTTGGATCAGGGGCGACTATAGTTACCGCGTCAAACGCCGGCCAGGGTTAGGATCGAGACCGTGCGAACCGTTCTGTTTTTCCGCAACTTTCGGAGGTTTAGCGGTGGACACCTGAAGGTCTGGGATTATTTCAATCACGTGCTCGCCTCATCCGGGTTCACGCCCAGGATCGTGTTCTCTCCCAAGTCGAGCTGGGACCCCACAAACCCCTGGTGGAACGCCAGGGACCACGTCGTCGATTCGGGTCGCTCTGTGCGCCCCGATGTGTTCTTCGTGGCCGGGCGCGACTGGAGGATGCTGGATCGGCATCCCGACGCGGGAACCGGCATCCCGGTGGTGAACCTGGTGCAGGGTGCGCGCCACGCGAACGAAAATCACCCGCTTTACCAGTTCCTAAACCGGAAAGCCATCCGCATCTGCGTGAGTCAAGAAGTGGCCGACGCCCTGCGCGGGACGGGTCTCACTCAGGGACCGGTGATCACCATTCCCAACGGGCTGGATCTGGAGAGCATGCCCACCCCCGACGGCGCGAAACGCGACGTGGACGTGCTGATCGCCGCCACGAAGCAGCCCGACCTCGGAGAGGCGCTGGAGCGCCGTTTGGCGCGGCGCGGTCGGCGCATCGACGTGCTCACATCGCCTCTTCCCCGGTTCGATTTCCTGAACCGCGTTCAAAAGGCGCAAACGACCTTATTCCTTCCCAACCCGACGGAAGGCTTCTACCTGCCCGCGCTGGAGGGAATGGCTCTGGGAACGCTCGTCGTGTGCCCGGATTGCGTGGGGAACCGCTCGTTCTGCCTCCCCGGTCACAATGCCTTCCGGCCCGACTATGCGTTCGAGGAGCTCGTCCGGGCCGCAGAATCGGCGCTGGCGCTGGCGCCCGACCGGACACGGCAGATCCGCGCGAACGCCCGGCGAACCGTCGAGATGCACAGCCTGCTCAGGGAGCGACGGGCTTTCCTGGACGTGTTACACAATATAGATCAGCTCTGGAAAAGTCCGAGCTTCGAGTCCGGCTCGGGAGATCAGGGAACACGATAGCCCACAACTTCTTGGCGAAGATGCTCACGACAGTCGGAAGAACCGACCATTCACCCGACTTGGTTAACGAAGTTCGAAGATTTTATCCTCGACATGACGGTCAGGCGAGTGGTGCGTCGAGTGCCGTGGCGGGTACGCATCTGGAGTCCCGCTATTTGACAAGCGATAGGAG
>JBOHBL010000427.1:0-1618 GCA_050698295.1 Rubrobacteraceae bacterium
CGCGTGGAGCGGCAGGGGGAACTTCTCGGGGGGCAGCGGCGCGCTGGATAGCCAGCCGGTCACCTTCGCCCGCGCGTCCAGGCGCCCGAAGGCAAGACCAGCCCGGAGGAACTCATCGCCAGCGCGCGCGCGACCTGCCACGCGATGGCGTTCTCGCACGTGCTGGCCGAGGGTGGAACCCCGCTCGACAGTCTCACGGCCGATGCGGACATCCACTTCGACGACGAGGCGCTCAAGATCCCGGCGGCCAACCTCAACGTCCGGGGCAGCGTCGATATCAACCTGAACGCTTCGCTGGCTTGAGACAGCCGTTAGCTGTTAGCTCTTAGCCTTTGGCAATAACGAAAGGGCCGGAATTTTCTCTCCGGTCCTTTCGCTTTGCTCGCTTCTCGCCGCGGTGTACTCCGGCTGGGCTTCGGAACGAGTCGCGTGTGGTAGGCTCCGACCGATGTTATCGCGGTCACGGATGCGAGCGAGGTCGACCGTACGTTCTCGCCTTCTTGGCGTGGACGCGGCCCGCGCCGTCGCGGTGGCGGGGATGGTCATGGTCCACTTCGGGCCCAACCCGATCCCGGATGCGGGGGGCGGGGTTTTTTACGGCTTGGCCCACGGACGCGCCTCCGTGCTGTTCGCGCTGCTCGCGGGAGTCGGGGTAGCGTTGCTCTTCCGGGGCCGCATCGGCGAGCGGCCGGGGCTTCTCCGGGGTCGGCTCGCGCTGCGAGGCGCTTTATTATTGCCGCTCGGGCTGTGGTTGCAGGGTCTGGATCACAGCGCCCTCGTCATCCTTCAGTATTACGCCGTCTACTTCCTCTTCGCCGCGCTCGCGCTTTCGCTTCCGGACGAGTGGCTGATATCCCTCGCCGCCGCCTTCCTCGTCATCGGCCCCGTCGTCTTCGTCCTGTGCAGATTCGCGGCTCCGGGCTTGTTCATGGAGGATCCCGCCATACTCGGAGACCCCATCGGACAACTCGTCCCGGACGTGCTTCTCTCCGGGGCGTACCCGCTCATAACCTGGGCCGCGCCGCTGCTCTTCGGGATGTGGCTCGGACGCCGGGACCTCTCACGGATCCGGTGGGTGTTGCTCGGCGGCGGACTGGTCGTCGCGGCGGCTGCCGCGCTCGCCTCGGGATGGCTCGTCGCGGAGTACGGCGAGCCGCTCGTGGGAGCCGCGCGATTCCCGGAGAATGACGGGTTCGCGAACCTCCTCTCGGCGGAGCCGCACAGCCAGATGCCGCTGTGGATTCTCGGCGCGATAGGCTCCAGTTGCGCCGTCCTCGGCGGGATGCTCCTCCTGGCCGACTTGCTGCCGCGTCTCACGTGGCCGCTCGCCGCAACCGGCCAGCTCGCGCTCACCGTCTACGTCGGACACCTGCTCCTCCTCCACGCCGCCGGAGAACTCGTCGAGCGCGAAACCGTCCCGGACGCCACCCTCTCCGTCGCGACATTCATGCTCGTCGCCATGGCCATATGCTCGATCTGGCGACTCGTCTTCCCCCGAGGCCCCCTCGAAGCGATCCTGGCCGCCCCATGGAAGCTCGTCGAAAACGTGGTCGTCAGGTATTCAGCCGGCAAAAGTCGATAGAAACGAGCCAGACGGAGATGCCGAATCCGGGTGATC
>JBOHBL010000428.1:0-10425 GCA_050698295.1 Rubrobacteraceae bacterium
GGATACAGGAGCTGAGTATCTTCAAGCTGGATCCGAAAGAAGAAGGCTTTTGTCTCTGGGGGCGCGGGCATCCTTCCCGCATGAACGGAAGTGCGTATCGCGGGCTGGAAGCCCACGCCCCCAGGGAAGCGTCGTGACGTCGTGAGGGAATCCACGTCCACCAGGTTGAGCCGCGAGAGCCCCGACGTCATCGTCGTCGGCGCGGGACTCTCCGGCCTCGCCGCCACGAGAGAGCTTCAGAAAACAGGACTCGAAGTCCTCGTCCTCGAAGCCCGTCAGAGGCCCGGCGGAAGGACGCATGCGGTCGAGGTCGAAGGCGTCACCGTGGACCTCGGCGGCGAGTGGGTGGACGAAGCTCACACCTCGCTGCGCGCCCTCGTCTCCGAACTCGGCATGGACCTCGCCCCGACCGGCGAGGGCAAGAAGAGCGGCCGCTGGAACATAAACGGAGAGTTCAGCGACGAAATGCCCCTCTCCGGGAAGGACGCGAAAGTGTACGGGCGGATGGAAAACGCTCTCGTGGAAACGGCCTCGGACAAAAACCCGGACACGTACTACAAACACGTCCCCGAAGACGACGTGAGCGTGGAAGACTGGCTCAGGCGCGAAGGCATGAGCGAGGGCGGCATCCACGCCGTCGAAACCCTGGTTTCGAGTTGCGGTTCGACGGTGCCGCCGCGCCGGATGTCTTTCTACTCCTACGCGAACAAGGTCGCGAGCCGCGGCGGACCGGGCAAAGGGAACGAGTACCGGGTAGTCGGCGGAGCGGGGAGCGTCGCGAAGAAAGTGGCGGACGAACTCGGAGATCGCGTCCGTTACTCCTCGCCCGTCGTCGAAGTCCGGCAGGACGGGAACGGAGTGGCGGTGAAGTATCTCTCCAGGAGTGGATCGACCGAGGTCCGGGCGCGAAAGGCTGTCCTCGCCATCCCATTCACCTGCTACCGGGACATTCATTTCGATCCCGCGCCGCCGCTCGTCTTCCGCCGGATGTTCTCGAATTCGACGTATGGAGTCGTGAGGAAGATGCACTTCGTCTTCGAGGAGCCGCCGGGAGAGGTCCCCTTCACGATCACCGACACGAGGCTTGGATATTGCTGCGCCTCGCGAGCGAGTGGAGAGCATGGCGGCATCGTCTCTTTCGTCGGGGGAGAGCCGCTCATGCCGGAGTTAGGTCTCTCCGAAACAGAGCGCAAGCGGCGGGGCGTGGAGATGCTTCGCGAGCTTTATGGTGTGCCGGAACCAACTATGGTCATCGAGAAAGTGTGGGCGCACGATCACTGGACGCGGGGAAGTTACATGATCATTGCTCCCGGAGACCTGGCGAACTTCGGGGGAGTTATGGGAGAATGCTTTGGAAACGTCCATCTGGCGGGCGCGGAAGGCATCGTCGCCGCGCCGAGCTTCATGAACAGCGCGGTGGAGAGCGGTCGCAGGGCCGCCGACAGGATGATAACCAGCATGTCGAGCAAACGAGAGCGCGTGAGTCCCGGCTAGAGTTCGACGAAGACTCGGGGAAACAGGAGGAGTCGCAGGGATGGAAGAGAAACACCTCAAGGAGAGACCGGAGAAGTCCCCGGAACCCGTAAGCGCGAGGAAAAAAGCCGCCGTGGAATTATCCGGCGTGCGCAAAAGGTTCGGGGACTTCACGGCGGTCGATAGGCTGACGTTAAGCATCCGGGAAGGCGAGTTCTTCTCCCTGCTCGGACCTTCGGGGTGCGGCAAGACCACGACTTTACGTATGATCGCCGGTTTCGAGGACCCGACCGAAGGCGAACTCTCCGTGGCCGGGGAGCCGATGCGCGGCGTCCCGCCGTACAGGCGTCCGGTCAACACCGTCTTCCAGTCCTACGCTCTCTTCCCCCACCTCGACGTCTTCGAGAACGTCGCCTTCGGGCTCAAGAGGTCGAGGGCGGCGAAGGGTGATATCGAAAAGAGAGTCGCCGAAGCCTGCGCGATGGTGCAACTCTCCGGCTTCGAGAAACGCAAGCCGTCGAAGCTGTCGGGAGGACAACAGCAAAGGGTGGCATTGGCGCGGGCTCTGGTGAATCGACCCAAAGTGCTTCTCCTCGACGAGCCGCTCGGCGCGCTCGACCTCAAGCTCCGCAAGGAGATGCAGATCGAGTTGAAGCACCTTCAACACACTTTGGGCATCACCTTCGTCTACGTCACCCACGACCAGGAGGAAGCCCTCACGATGAGCGACCGCATCGCGGTGATGAACGAGGGCGTGGTGAAGCAGGTCGCCGACCCGACCACCCTCTACGAACTCCCCGCCGACCGCTTTGTGGCGGGCTTCATCGGGGAGACGAACACCTTCTCGGGCGAGGTCGTGGAAGCGCGCGAGGACCGGGTTACGCTCAGGTCCTCGGGCGGGTTTGAGCTGGAGGCCGTCATCCCGGAGGGGCTCGAGGTTTCCAGGGGCGAGGAGACGCATGTCGCGGTGCGCCCCGAAAAGGCGCGCCTCGGAGCGGATGGAGACAACGTCGTGGGCGGCGAAATAAGAGACATCATCTACTTGGGAGCGAGTACGCAGTACATCGTGGAGATAGCGGGCGGAGAGAGAGTCGTTGTCGTGCGCCAAAACGTCCACGATCCGAGCGGAGAAAAGGTCGGCGACGAAGTGAGCGTCGCCTGGGATGCGACGAACTGTCTGGTGCTTGGAGGTTAGGGATGAAGAAGATCACTCGCGGAAGGTTCCTCAAGACGGTGGGCGCGGGGGCTCTGGCGGGCTCGACGCTCTCCATACTCTCGGCCTGCGCGGTGAATACCTCGCAGCAAGGCGGCGGCGACGGCGGGAACGGCGGAGAGGGTGGAGACGGCGGCGACCGGCTCAACCTCTACAACTGGTCGGAGTACATCGCCGAGTCGAACATAGCGGACTTCGAGCGCGAGACCGGAGCCAGGGTGACGCAGGACTTCTACGCCTCGAACGAAGAATTATTGGCGAAGCTCCAGGCCGGAGGGAGCGGATACGACATCATCGTGCCGAGCGACTATATGGTGGCGATCATGGCGAAGAGCGGCGTGTTGCAGGAGCTTGACTTCGAGAAGATCCCCAACTTCGAGAACGTCGGGGAGAACTTCAGGGGTCTGTCCTACGACCCCGAGAACGAGTGGAGCATCCCGTATCAGTGGGGCACGACCGGCATCCTCTACAACCGCGAGGAGGTCGGTGAGGAAGTCACGAGCTGGGACGTCATGTGGGACGAAAGATTCCAGGGCCGCGTCTCCATGCTCGACGACGTGCGCGAAACGCTCGGAGCCGCGCTCATGAGGCAGGGATATTCCATAAACTCGACCGATGAAGCCGAACTCGAAGAAGCAAAGCAACTGCTCCTCGAACAGAAGCCGCTGTTGCGCGGCTACTTCCCGGACACCGAGAGCGAGCCGATGGTGGCCGGTGGAAACCTGGCTCTCGCGCACGTCTTCAGCGGGACGGGCATACTCTCGCTCACCGAAAACGAAGGGCTCGCGTACGCCATCCCCGAGCCGGGAGCGACGCGGTGGACCGACAACTTCTGCGTCCCCAACGGCGCGCTCAACCCCGACCTCGCCCACGAGTTCATAAACTTCCTCCTCGGTCCCGAGCAGGGCGCGGCGCTCACCAACTACACCTACTACGGCTCGCCCAACGAAGCCGCGCTGCCCATGATCGACGAGGCGCTCACCGACATACCGGAGTACGCTCCGTCGGACGAAGTCTTCGAGCGGCTCCAGGTCATCGAAGACGTGGGCGAAGCGACGCGGCAATACGAGCGCATCTTCACCGAAGTCAAGAGCGCGTGATGGAAATACAGGGAGTAGGGAGTGGGGAAAAGACAAAGGGTCGAAACCCAAAGCGCCGAAGTCTCCGCTCGAGTTCGACGAGAGCACGTCAAGCGCGAAAGAGCGAGTATCAAAGTGGAGAAAGTCGAGAACCTTCCCCACTCCCCACTCCCTACTCCCGGTCTTTCTCTCATGAATGAGAGAAAGACTTGGTCGTGGGGACTCGCGGGACTTCTCTCCCCCGCCGCCTTCTGGCTCGGCGTCTTCTTCATGGCGCCGTTGCTTTTGATCCTGGTCTACTCCTTCGGCAGGAGCGGGGTGTATGGGGACCTCACCATCACCTTCAGCCTCGAGAACTACCTGCGCGTCTTCGATCCGCTGTATCTGGAGATAATCGGCAGATCGCTCGCCATCGCGGGGATCACCACTCTCCTCTGTTTCGCGCTCGGGTATCCGCTCGCGTACTTCATCGCCTTCAAGGGCGGAAGCTGGAAGGTCGCCCTCATCCTGATGGTCATGATCCCCTTCTGGACGAGTTTGCTGGTCAGAGCATACGCCTGGGTCGTAATTTTGGGCGGCAACGGGATAGCGAACCGGAGCCTCCAGTTCCTCGGCCTCACCGACGAGCCATTGAACCTCATCTTCACGCCGCAGGCGGTCCTGATGGGGATGGTCTACTCGTACCTGCCGTTCATGGTGCTGCCCTTGTACGCCTCGCTCGAAAAGTTCGACTCGCGTCTCAAGGAGGCCGCCCAGGACCTCGGGGCGAGCCGGTGGCACGCCTTCTGGAAAGTCACGTTCCCTTTGAGCCTGCCAGGTGTCATCGCGGGGAGCATCCTGGTTTTCATACCTTCGGCGGGGGAGTTCGTGATACCGGACTTGCTCGGAGGGTCTCGCACGGTGATGACGGGGAACCTCATCCAGCAGCAGTTCTTGAACGCTCGGGACTGGGCGTTCGGGTCTGCGCTCGCGGTCATGCTCGGGGTGTTGATGCTCGGGGCTATATTGCTCTACATCCGGCGCATCGGCACGGACAAGCTGGAGGGGACGTGAAAGGCAGGAGCGGAGTGCCGGACAAGGCGTTGTTCGTTCTCGCGGGGCTCGTTTACCTCTTTCTCTATGCCCCGATAGCCGTGCTCATCTTCTTCTCGTTCAACGCGGAGCGAAGCACGCAGAACTGGGAGGGCTTCTCGTTTCGGTGGTACGGGGAGCTTGTACGCGACCAATCCGTCCTCGACGCCCTCTACAACTCGCTCATCGTCGGAGTGTCGGCGACGGCGATCTCCACGGTCATCGGAACGTTCGCGGCGATGGCGCTCGCCCGAAACAGGTTCAGAGGGAAGACCGCCGCCGACTCGACGATCTACGCGGCCACCGTCATGCCGGAGATCGTGGTCGGAGTGAGCCTTCTGGCGTTCTTCGTCTCGATACAGCTCCAGCTTGGCCTGACCACGATAATAATCGCCCACGTGGCGTTCACCATCTCGTTCGTGACGATAGTGGTGCGGGCGAGGCTCGCCGGGATGGACGGGTCTCTCGAAGAGGCCGCGATGGATCTCGGGGCGAATCCGGCGACGACGTTTTTGAAAGTCACGCTGCCGGTTATATTGCCGGGGGTGATGGCGGGGGCGTTGCTCGCGTTCACGCTCTCGTTCGACGACTTCGTCATCACGTTCTTCACGGCGGGGGTCGGGTCGAGCACGTTGCCATTGAAGATATATTCCATGATCAAATTCGGTGTCAGTCCGGTCATCAACGCGCTTTCGACCGTGATCCTCATAGTCACGATAACCCTCATCGTCGGGGGGAGCCGCATCCTCGCGAGAAGGGAAAGTTAAGCGGAGAACATAGAAAACGGAGGTTTGTACGCTTTCCGATACCCGATGTTTCCGGGACCAAAACCGGATCGTAACCAGCATAAGAGGAGTCCGGGTCGATGCAGATCCGGACTCCTCGATCAGATTAATCCTGCTACGCTTCGAAGTCGGTAGATCGTCGTTTACTTCACGCCGATTCGCTTCTCCTCCTCGCGGAGACGATCCGTCAGGAACTCGTGGATGAGATCCTCCGGTTGAACTCCTTTGATTCGCGCGATGCGCTGCAAGCGGCGAGCGGTCTCCGGCGTGACACCGAGTTTTTTTAGCTCGCGCATTGACTTGAGAGCCGGTGGCCCGCCCAGTTCGGAGGCCGGACGCATTTGCTCCAGCAGCGCCGGCCCCAGCGCGTGCTTGCTCCAGAACTCGTCCTCTTCGTCTTCGTTCCCGAACTCGGGGACTTCGTCCCAACTATTGATCTCCTTCAGCTTCTCTCCCATATCCTAGCCTCGTCTATACCTGCGCTTCTCCGCATCGTCCGCGTCCCGGAAGGTCACGGGCCGAAGTTTCTCTTCACGAAGAGTGTAAACCACAAAGAGGGTTCGTCCCTCGTCCGTCGCTCCTATCCAGGCTTCCCGCCGTTCGGTTTCCGTATTGTAAGCGCCGGCGGCTTTACCCTCGAAGTCCTTCAAAGCCTGCTCGACTTCTTCCTGATCAACCCCGTGACGGGCGAGCTTCGCCAGGTTGCCATCGTCCCAGTCGAATTCTATCCAGAGGACTTTCGACCGCCTCCCCGACCATCACACCCCGAGGTTGGTCATGACGTGCTTTATTCTGGTGTAGTCTTCGAGGCCGTACATCGAGAGGTCCTTGCCGTGACCGGAGTGCTTGAAGCCGCCGTGGGGCATCTCGGCGACAAGCGGAATATGCGTGTTGATCCAAACGCACCCGAAGTCCAGCCTCCGACTCACCCGCATCGCCCGCCCGTGATCTTTGGTGAAGACGCTGGACGCGAGGCCGTATTTGACGCCGTTGGCCCAGCGCACGGCTTCGTCCTCATCCGAGAACTTCTGGACGCTTATGACAGGGCCGAAGACTTCGTTCTGGGAGATTTCGTCGTCCTGCTCGACCCCGGAGACGACGGTCGGCGAGTAGAAGAAGCCACTCTCTCCGACTCGCTTCCCTCCGGCGTTGACTTCGGCGTGGCCGGGGAGCCTCTCGACCATGCCCGAAACACGCTCCAACTGGTTCTCGTTGTTGAGCGGCCCGTAGAGTATTTCCTCGTCGTCCGGCGCGCCGGTCCTGGTGTTCTTCGCCTGCTCGGTGAGGGCGGCGACGAAGTCGTCGTAAGCTCCCGGAGCGGCGAGGACCCTCGTGGCGGCGGTGCAGTCCTGACCGGCGTTGAAGTATCCGGCGACCGCTATTTCTTCAGCCGCAGCTTCGAGGTCCGCATCGTCGAAGACGATTACGGGGGCTTTTCCTCCGAGTTCGAGGTGGACTCGTTTGAGGTCGGAGGCGGCGCTCCTCGCCACTTCCATCCCGGCGCGCACCGAGCCGGTTATGGAGACCATCCGCGGCGTGGGATGCTCTATGAGGAGCCTTCCCGTGTCCCGGTCTCCACACACCACGTTGAAGACGCCTTCGGGGAGGAACTCGGCGGCAAGCTCGGCGAGCATGAGGGTCGTGACCGGAGTCGTATCGCTCGGCTTCAGGACTATGGTGTTGCCGGCGGCGAGGGCGGGGGCTATCTTCCAGATCGCCATGAGCAATGGATAGTTCCACGGCGTGACCTGCGCGCAAACCCCGATCGGCTCGCGCCTTACGAAGCTCGTCATGCCGGCCAGATATTCACCGGCGGACTTGCCTTCGAGGACGCGGGCGGCCCCGGCGAAGAAGCGGATTTGATCCACTCCCATCGGGATCTCTTCTTCCAGGGTCAATCCGAGCGGCTTTCCGGTGTTCTCCGACTCGGCGTTCACGAAGTCTTCCGCTCGCTCCTCCAGCCTGTCGGCGATCCGGAGCAGAGCCCTCTGCCTCTCCGCGGGCGTGGAATCTCGCCACGTCTCGAAAGCGCGTTCGGCAGCCTCGAACGCCTCATCCACGCCACCCCCGTCCGTGACCGGAGAAGCCGCGAAGACTTCTCCCGTCGTCGGATCGACGAGGTCGAACCGTCCGTTGGCCGAGTCGGTGTACTCTCCGTTCACGAAGTTCTTGAGGGTCCTCGTCTCCGTCATTTCTCCTCCTTGTCCCGGTCCACCCATCCTCCAACCGCGCAACCTCTTTGTTGTTGCGAACCTCAAACTTTCCTGTAATCCTTACGATAGCATTCGGAGGCGATCGCGGTCAACGGCTAACGCGGCGAGGTCGGTGGAAAGGGGAAAGGTCATGGTTGGGGACGAGCGAGGATATGGCGGGGGATTCGAGGGGATCACGGTCAGGGAAGCGACCTTCGGTGTCCTGCGGCGACTTGGGATGACGACCGTATTCGGCAACCCGGGCTCGACGGAGCTCCCTTTCTTGAAGGACTTCCCCGAGGACTTCGAGTTTATTCTGGGGCTGGAGGAGAGCGCTGTGGTGGGGATGGCCGACGGTTACGCCCAGGGCAGAGGCGAGGCCGTCCTCGTCAACCTGCACACGGCGCCGGGCCTCGGGAACGCGATGGGTGCTATCGTCACCGCCTTCCACACAAGACGCCGCTCATCATCACCGCCGGACAGCAGGATCGGCGACACCTGGCTCTGGAGCCTTTGCTCTCCGGAAAACTCGTCGAGCTGGCCCGGCCCTACGTGAAGTGGAGCCACGAGCCCGCCAGGCCGCAAGACGTGCCCGGGGCCATAGAGCGCGCGTACCACGAAGCCATGCAGGCTCCGCGAGGGCCGATCTTCGTCTCGATCCCGATGGACGATTGGGAAGCGCCCGCGGAGAGCATCTCCGTCCGCGAGGTCGTCCATCGCAGCGCGCCGGACCCCGAAGGTCTTCGGAGGGCGGCCGAAGTCCTGGCGGCGAGCCGGCGTCCGGCGGTCGTCGCGGGTTCCGGGGTGGACCGCTCCGGGGCCTTCCACTACGCGGTGAAGCTGGCCGAGAAGCTGCGCGCGGCGGTGTGGGCGGAACCCAGCGCATCAAGGGCGGGTTTTCCGCAGGACCATCCTCTGTTCCAGAGCCACCTTGCCGCCGCGCAGGCCCGGCTGGCCGAGCAGCTTTCCGGGCACGACGCGGCGCTGGTTTTGGGAGCGCCGGTGTTCGCGTACTACCCTTACGTACTCGATGCGACCATAGAATTTGCCGTGCCGGATGTGGTCTCTAGGTTTCGTCGGCGCTCCGATGGACGCCGTCCCGGCTCCGGATCGCGATGTAGAGGTCCACGCGGTCGTCCATGGAGTTGAGGTTTCGAGCCGTGAGCTCCTCGCACCGAGCGAGGCGGTGTCTGAGGGTGTTGACGTGGATGTGGAGTCCATCGGCGGTCTCCTTCCACTTGCCGCCGGAGACGAGGAACGCTTCCAGCGTCGGGAGCAGGTCGGCGCCTCGCCGCGAGTCGTGGTCTTCTATAGGGCCGAGCAGCGAGTCGCGGAAGGAGGCGAGCACATCTTCGTCCTGGAGGGCGAGGAGCAGGGTGTGCGACTCCGCCCGATCATGTACGACGTACCCCTCAGGCGGGCACCGGCGCCGAGCGAGGTCGGCTGCACTGACGGGCCTGGATCAGGCTGCGCCGGAGCCCTTCGACTCCTTCGCCTTCGCCGCCGATGCCGACGGCGGAGCCGGGACCGAGCGCGGCTCGCAGGGAGTGTCCCGCGGCATTCGGCGCGAACCCCTCCCGCGCGGGCTGGATGACGGCGGTTATGGTGTCGCGCCAGGCCGCGACGACGGCGTCTCCGTCGAGGGGAATGAGCGCCCGCCTGGCCGCGCCCAACACGGAGTCTGTGGCTTCCGTCGCCACGACGCCGACGAAAGGTCCGTGGGGATTCAGACCATAAGCCTCCAGACGGCCCGCCGAGAACTGTGTCCGCTTCGAGAGTACGGCTTCGACAAGTTCCGCGGCCAGCCGTCTTTCCGCCTCGCGGAGCTCCTGTTCATGGGCCATGACGAACTCCAGCAGCGGCAGAGCCTGCTCGATCGCGGCGCGACGCTCGGTGTTCAACCCCTCGGACGAACCTTCCACGACGAGGTACGCAGGGCTGTGGCCGCCCGCGCCGATCCCGAACATGGTCGCGTCGGATCGCGACTCATCGGCGAGGCCGGAGAGGATCTCCGCGGGAGGATCGCCTGCGGAGTTCGCGGCGAGGGCGCGGCCGGATTCGTCTATCACCCACATGTTCCGCGGCACGCTTCCGCGCAGCGCGTCGAGGATCCCGGTCATCCCGCCCGGAAGAGACGAGATGGCGCGGACGAGCTTCTCATTGCGCTCGATGGTCGCGCGCAAACCCGCCTCGCGCCGCGCCTGAAGGCGCTCAAAGAACCTCCGGCTGACCGCCATGAAAGGCGTGCGCGTCGGCACCGCAAAGAGCGTGAGCCCGGCTTCGCGGCAGGCCCGGATCACGGCTTCGGGGACGCTTTCATCCTCCGCCAGCAATCCCCACCCGAGCGCGACCGCCCCCGTTCGGGCAAGAGCGCCGACGAAGGCATCCACGCGACCGCCCCGAGCGCCCCACACCCCGGCGCTCAAGATGAACTCTCCACCCTCCACATAGGGCGAAGGATCCAGCAACTCCGTGACGTGAACCCAGCTCACCGGACGGCGTAAGTCTCCAGGGACGACGACCTCCAGGCCGAGATCCCGGTCGTCCGCGAAGTCCCGTACGAGTATCGTCATCTCCGATTCCCCCGTTCATTTGTAGGTTCCTACAACGCC
>JBOHBL010000429.1:0-6878 GCA_050698295.1 Rubrobacteraceae bacterium
CCGCAATCCCGCCTCGAAAACGCCGAGAAACACCACGAGGTTTTGCGGGAAATCGTCGATGCGGAGCGGATGTTCTACGTTGCGGGCTACGACCGGCCTACGTTCTACGGCATCGAGGACTTCTCCCGCCTCGACGACCTCGACGCCTACGACGTCACGCTCAAGGGCGACGGGACCGTCCCCCACGAACTCGGCCTCCTCGACGACGTGAAGACTTACTACGTCGATGAGGAACACGGCAACCTCGCGATCAACGAGAGGGTTCTCGCCTCGCTCGACGAGCTTTTGCAAAATGGTTCGACGGACGGTTTGATCGACCGTTTGCCGGCGCGGCGGAGGGGGGAGGAGAGTGAGGAGGAGAAAGAAGCGGCTCGAAGACGACTCATCGCCTCGCTCGCCGCCGACGAAGAGCGGTTGCGGGTGATGGCGGATCGGAACTCCGTCCGGAGCTCGAGGTCTGACGCCTCGTACGTCAGCGGCGACGAGCGCGAGATGGAGGAGATAGTGGTTCGCGGATTCCTCGGTAGCTCCGGGGGCGAAGGGGGAGAGGAGGAGAAGGTCTCGGTTCCCTTCGGGCCTTCGTCTATCGAGATCGGGCTGGTTTGCGGGGGGATCGAATCTCTCCCGTACGCGGAGTTGACGAGCGAGGACGGGTCTCCCGTGGACGCGCTCGCCGTCGGCCACTACATCAACGTCAAGCCGCGGGAGGCCGAACTTGCGCTCGACTGCGAGATCAGCGCCGCTCTGTCGGGAAAAAGCGTCTCCGAACTCTCCGAGTCCGACCTGCTCATCACGCGGTATTTCGAGCGGGGGATCGTCCGCGGCCGCCTCGGCCAGCCGTTCTTCCTCCCCGACCCTCGCGACGACGGGGATCGAGTCATCGCGCTCGCGGGGATGGGGCTTCCGGGCGGGTTCGGGGTTCCGGAGCTCACGGTGCTGGCGCGGGAGCTTTGCTGGTCGCTCGGAAGGATGGAGAAAAAGCATCTGGGGACGGTCCTGATCGGGGCTGGCAACGGGAACATCCCGACCGGCGACGCCGTCTCGGCCTGGATGCGCGGTATCAAACACGCGATCACCGGCTCATTCGAGGACGAGGGACGCCGCCTCCTCAGAATCACCTTCGTCGAAAAAGACCCCTTCAAAGCCGCGAAGATGGCGGAGGCGATCCTTATCGAGAAAACCCGCCTCGAAGAGAGCGACCGCCTGAAGGTGGATTTCCACGCCCCGGACAGGGAGGAACTGGAGAGAAAGAAGGCCGAAGAAAGGCAGAGAAGGCAGTCCGAGAGTATGGACGAGCGCGGGGACGAAGACCTTCCGCCGACTCGCGTCACGTTGAGTCTGGACGGGAACAGGTACCGTTTCGGCGCGATCACGGACACGGCGGCGATCCCGGAGCGCGAGGTCGTAATCGACCCGGATCTCGTGATGAGCGCGAACGACGAGCTCGCCTCCGAGTCAGAGCCCTCGTTGCAACTCGAACGGGGCCGGTTTCTGGAGAAGCTGCTCGTCCCGAGGGAACTCCGCTCGCGCTTCTCCACCGGAGCGCCCGTCGTCATGATGCTCGACTCGACCGTCGCCCGCATCCACTGGGAGATGGTCGCCCAGCCGGACCTCCTCGAACGGACGGAAGGAGAAGACGACGGAGACTCGAACTTCGACCCGGATCGCTTCCTCGGGACGAGCCGGGGCTTCACGCGGCAGATCAAAACGACCTTCGCCCCGCCGCCCGAACCGCCCCCGCCTCCGCGCCGACTCATGCGCGTCCTCGTCATCGCCGACCCGGCGGAGGACGCTCGCCTCCCCGGAGCCGAGGAAGAGGGAGTCGAAGTCGCCGACCTCTTCGAGAGCTTCAACTCCGTCCACAAAGAAACGAGTCAGAACCGCGTCGAAGTCGTGAGGCTCTTCGGGCCGTACGAGGCGACCCGCACCACCGTGATGCGCCACCTCATGCTTCGCTCCTACGATGTGGTCCACTTCGCCGGGCATTGCGTCTACGACGGGGATGACCCTGCCTCATCCGGTTGGATCTTCTCGAATGGAAAGCGCCTTTCGGCGAGCGAACTCGGGCGCATCGACCGCGTCCCCGGCTTCGTCTTCTCCAATGCCTGCGAGTCCGGCATCACCCCCGACCGCTCCGGGATGCGCTCCGCGGATCTCGCCCCCAGCTTCGCCGAGGCGTTCTTCGAGCGCGGCGTCACCAACTTCGTCTGCACCGCCTGGCCCGTGGACGACCTCGCCGCCCGCGAGTTCGCCCGAACTCTGTATTCGGCCTTGCTCGGCATGAACGGCGACCCCAAAGCCATGCACACAGCCATGCGCGAGGCCCGGCTTGCGATCTCCGACTCCCCGAGCGGCGCTCTCACGTGGGGAGCCTACCAGCACTACGGGAGCCCCTACTTCCGCTTCTTCGACCCCGAGAACATGACGACGCAAGGACCATGAGCAAGCCGACGCAGTTTCAGGACTGGCCCGAAAGACCACCGGAGCGGATCTCATGAGACATCGGAACGAGAGGAGTTAGACTGTGGCGAATACAGTGAAGAGCGAGACCGTCGAGAGGATCCCCAACGTGACCGAGGAAATCCTCCAACCCGTCCCGAAGAATGTTCTGGAAGAAATCCTCTCCGTCCGCTCCGATGATCTCGAGCCTGAAGCGACCCGGACGGCGCGAGGCCATGCGGACGAAAGCCACAAACTCTACGTCGGAAAAGAGTTCACACCTGATGAGCTCAGGGAGTGGTGGAAGGCGCAAAGGCTTGGGAGTTTGCCTTTCAACGCCGTCGGGATCCATCACACGTATATTCCCAACGAGCAGCAGTGGCGGGGCGTGACGAGCCTCGACAACACGTTCGGGCACTACAGGAACAAGCTCGGCTGGCCCGCCGGGGTGGGGCCGCATCTGTGGCTGTATGACGGGACCGGGCCGTACGAGAGCGGACGGAAGCTCATCTACGTGGGGACGCATCCGGCGCACGATGGGATCGGGATGAGCTACAGAAACCACCGCTGGCTCCACATCGAGGCCATCGGCTACTACGACCATCGCCCCATGCCGCGAGAAATGGTGGACCTCTACCGCTTCGCTCTGCGTACTGTGTGCGGAGATCGCATCCCGATCCGGGACGCCGGACGCGGCGTTGACGGACCAGGCGCCCCGCTCGGGCTGATGTTCCACCGCAACGGCTTCGACTCGAAGACCTGCCCCGGAAGCCAGGTGGAGGAGTCGTGGTTCTTCGCGGCGATGAACGAGGAAGAAGGCGTCTCGCCCGTGGACCCGCTCACCGTCGAGCCTCCGATGGTCCCGAAGAGGTACAACTTCGCCGCGGTCGGCGAGAAGGAGATCGAGGTCGCGCGGGTCGCGCTGGAGTCTATGAAGGGAGTCGGGATAACGGACTTCGCGCTCGCCGACACCCCCGAGAAGGTCCGCTACGTCTCGCAAAAGGCCCACGACTCCGAGCCCGCGGGCCGCCTCGTCTGCATCGTCGTCGGCGCCTCGACGAAGGAGCATCTATCGCCGGAAGCAAGGGAGGACCTCGGGAGATACGACCTCGGCGTCTCGGATCTCTGGTCGGCCGCCGAAGGCGATATCGACCAGACGAAGCGCCTCCTCGCCGACGAACACCTGCCCGAGATATGGTCGCGCGAAGCGCCGCGCCTCTCCATTCTCCTCACGGACACGTTCCGCGAAAGGGTCGGCATCGACAAAGAAACCATCGTCCCGGATGACAGACTCCCGAAAGGCACGGTCTGGGGCGTCTCGAACGTGAAGTACATCGTACCGTTCAACTACCGCCGCCAGACGAGCCACGGCCTGCAAAACGTCCACAAAGGCGAAGACGTGGTAGCCGCTGAAGGGTCCCAGATCCTCGCCGTCGCCGATGGCCGCGTCGTCCGGCTGCGCGAGAACCGCCCCGACTCGGGCTACTGGCAGGATTTCACGGTTCTCTACGAGTCCATAAGCAAGTACGTCCTCTACGGACACGTGCTGCGCGGCGCGTCGTTGCCGGAGGGCGCGTCCTTCGAGAAGGGGCAGAGGATCTCACGCATCGGCACTTTGCGCGACGCGCTGAATACCGTCGAACACACCCACGTCCAGGTCTGGAACACCGAAGCAGCCATGCTCGCCTTCGACAACCCGGCCGCCGTGGACCCCAAAAACGTCCGCCTCGCTCTCGGTGAGCAGGAATACGAAGGCCCCGTCGCCAGATCCGCCATACCCGGAAACTGGACGTGTCCGGGGTGCGTGGAGGATCACGAACCGGAGTGATGCCGGGTCCGGATGATCTTTTGCATCCCCCTTCGGGCGCGCGTTTGTAGAGACGCAGCATGCTACGTCTCTACAAAGACGGGACACGCCTCGAATGCAAGACCCTTTCATCGGACTTGGTATCAATCTTTTCCGGCCTTCTTTCCGAGGAGCTTTTTCAGATCGGTGAGGACGCCTGTGCCTGGCGCGGCACCTTCCGTCGCGGCGTCCACGATGGTTCGTTTCCTCTCGATGAGGGCGTGTATCTCTGTGTCTATCGTGTTTTCGGCGAGGAGGTACCAGGCGTTGACGCTGCCTCTCTGGCCGATCCTGTGGCACCGGTCTTCGGCCTGGTCGTGCTCGGCGGGCGTCCACCCGAGTTCCACGAACGCGACATTCGACGCGGCGGTGAGGGTGATGCCCACGCCCCCGGCGCGGACGTTCGCCACCAGCAGCCTCGTTGCGGGATCTCCCTGAAACCGGTCCACGGCGGCTTGCCGGCCTTCCGCAGAGGTGGTGCCCGTGATGGACGGCGCGCCGAACCTCCCGGCCAGATTCTCGACGATCTCGCGGTGCCAGGCGAACACGACGAGCTTCTCGTCGCTGGTAAGGAAGTCCTCTATCCATCTGGCGACCGCCTCCAGCTTGCCTCGGGCGGCGGTCTGTTTTAGGGCTTCTATCCTGGCGAGTTGCCGGGCTTGCTCGGCGCGGTACTCGGCGGATTTCCTCACGTTCGCCCGGATGCGACGCATCTGCCCGGCGTCCGGCTTCTCCCCGTTTTTCGTCTCGTACTCCGCGACCGCCGCCGCTACGCGCCCCTCGTCCCGCTCGGCGCATTCCCCTATGTATCGGATCACATCCCGCTCGGCGCGGCGGTAGTCGCCTTCGTTCTCCAGCGCGACCGGAACCACGGCCCGCTGCTTCGCCGGAAGCTCGGCGAGGACCTGGTCTTTGGTCCGGCGTACATAGCATGTCTCCCTGAGCCTCCGATTCAATTCGTCGAGGTTGCGTGGTCCGCTTCGCGCTTCGTCGGCCTGCGGCCCGTACCTTTTCCCCCCAACGCCGCAGTATCGGCGCATGAAGCGCCGGTAGCCGCCCATCTCGTCGAGGCGGTCGAGGACCCTGAGCTGTGAAACCAGCTCCTCGGGGCGGTTGAGCATCGGCGTGCCGGAGAGAAGCAGCCGCATCGGCACGCCCCGAGAGAGCCGGATGCAATGCTTCGTCCGCTTCGCCCGGCCATTCTTGACGTAATGGCTCTCGTCAAGGATCAAAGCCCGAAACCCGCGCTCCGCCAACTCGACGACGCGCTTTGCGAGCACGTCGTAGTTGATGACGACGAGATCCGCCTCACCGACGCCGCTCCGCCCCTCCAAAACTTCCACGCTCCGTCCCGGCAACCACTTTTCGGCCTCCCTGCGCCAGTTGAGCTTGACGCTCGCTGGACACACGACGAGCGCGGGATACGCCTCCGCCGCCTGAACCGTCGCCAGAGCCTCCACGGTCTTCCCGAGCCCCATCTGATCCGCGATGAGGCACCGCCGCGTCCGCAGCGCGTAGGCGACTCCGGCCCTCTGAAACGGCCTCAGTTCCCCGCCGAGACCTTCGACCTCGACATCCGCGTCGGCGGCCCGCGAGGCTTCGACCCTCTCTTCACGCTCGCGGGCGACCTCCTCCACGCGCTCCACGAACCCGGAGGAGAAGTCGAGGCCGCGCCGGACGACGAACGAGATCAAGGGCTTCACCGCCGCCGGAGTAGCCGGGACGACGCCTTTCCTCGCCGCCAGGTCGAAGCGGCTCCCCGGTATGCGCTGAACATCGGCTACGAGTTCGGGCGCGAGATGCCCGAACCCGACGACGAAATCTCCACCTTCTACCTCGACCCGGTTCGATCCGCACTCTTTCGGGACCGGAGGCTCGGGAATCTTGGAGTAGTCGATTCCGCCATCGGCGAGCCGCCGACGATGCTTGCCGAGCATCCTCCATGCGGCGCGAGCCTGCCCGGAGGTCCAGTCCGCCGGGTCGGTGGCGGCCAGAGCGCGTCCCAGCGGAGCGTCCGCCTCGTCGTCGTCAGTCGGGTGAAGGTCAAACACCACCCTCATCGCTTCGGCCAGCGACTGCCCGTCTTCGCTCCCGAAGCTCATATCCAGACCTCCCCACCCACGACGATAAGCAACCCTCCGAACCACAGCCCCGATTGATATACTGCCTGTTTCACGCAATATTTGCGCCGCGCAAATAATATGCGGTAAGTGGGGGAGGTTCAAGCTATGGGCAGGGGTGAGTCTGGGGGATCGCCGGCGGCGGAGGCGCGGGGCGGGCTGATTGCGCTCGGGGTCGAGATGGGGATTCTTGCCGGTCGTTTCGCTGGGGTGGCGGGGTTGCACGCGACGGACGTTCGGGCGTTGTGGGTGCTTGCCGAGGCGGGCGCTCCTCTCGCGGTGGGGGAGTTGGGGGGACGTTTGGATCTCTCGAATGGGGCGGCGACCCGTGTCGTGGACAGGCTGGAGCGAGCGGGCTACGTTGAGCGGGGGCGGGATGCCACTGACAGGCGGCGGGTGAAGGTGCGTCTCACCGGGGAGGTTACCGGGACGTATTTCGGGCGCGTGGCGTCGATGGTCGAAGAAGAGATCGA
>JBOHBL010000430.1:0-9638 GCA_050698295.1 Rubrobacteraceae bacterium
GTTATAGCCTGATACTGCTCGGTGGGATCCTCGATGAGAGAGTTCGCCGGATATATCTCGACGGTGACCTCGCCGTCGGTCCTTTCGTTCACCTGGTCGGCGAACCTCCGAGCCAGAACAGACCGAAAGTCTCCCTCGCCCTGCTCGTTGACCCCCGGCCACTGATGCGAGAGTCGCAGAGTTACTTCCCCGTCCTCTCCTCCGCCTCCGCCCGAAGCGAGCCCGCAGCCCACGAGGACTCCGGCGAGCAATACCGCGACTACTCCGACCAACCATCTTCTCTTCACGCGCATTCCTTTCTCCCCGTTACCCACCTTCGGACGATATCGTAGGGCATTTTGAGGACCCGCGCCGGATGGCCGCGAGTCGAGGCGATCCCTTTGACGACGCCGAGTTCCACGAGGTCTCGCGGACGGAGCATCATCCGCTCGGAGACCTCCTCGGCTTTCGAGGCGTCTTTTTCTATGATGGCGGCGGCCCCCTCCGGCGCGATGACCGCGAAGTAGGAGTCCGGTGTGATCCACAAGTTGTCCGGCGCGGCGAGCGCGAGCGCGCCCCCCGAACCCCCCTCCCCGATGACGAGCGAGGTCATCGGCGCTTCCGCCTCCGCAACTGTCAGGAACAACTCGGCTATCGCCGTCCCGATCCCCTCTCTCTCGTCCTTCGCCTCGTTGCCGGCGCCGGGCGTGTCTATGAGCGTGAGGACCGGTATGCGGAGCCTGTCCGCCGTCTCGATGAGCCTCTTCGCCGTCCTGAACCCCGCCGCCGCGTTCGCCGTTCCGGTCTGGGCTGCGTAGGCGATTGTCCGGCCTTCCTTGCTCCCGAAGCCGCAGATCATACCCCCGTCAACGCCCCCGACCCTGTCTCCCGAGATGTCCACCCGGTGGTCGAAGTACTTCTCGAGGTACGCTTGCGCGCCCGGCTTGTGGGGTCGCCGCGCCCGCGCGACCGCGGCCCACGCCTTCCTCGGGGCGCGCCTCCCGCCGAGCGCGCGCGGGACCGGAGGCTCGCTCCCTCCCTCCCCGGCATCCGGCGAGAGCAGAGCGAGGACCCTCGCCAGCTTTTCGGGCAATTCCTCCGGGCCGGCCTCCATGTCTATGAAACCGTCCCGGAATTTTCCCGAAGCCGTGAAGGCGTCGTCTTCGTCCGCGCCCCGCTCCGCGCTTCGCACACGCGACCCCGCGAACGAGACCGACGCGCCTTTTATCCCGATGATGTAGTCGGCGGCGGCGGCGAGAGAGGCCCACACGCCGCCGGTCGTGGGATGGCGGAGGACGCTTATGTGCGGAACGCCCGCGTCTCTGGCTTTGGAGATCGCCTCGGCGACGTTTTGCATCTGGACGAGAGAGCGCGTCCCCTCCTGCATCCGCGCTCCCCCCGTCGCGACCAGCGAGACGACGGCTCGTCTTTTCTCCACCGCTCGCTCGAAAGCAGCTACGATCTTCTTTCCCGCCGCCTCGCCCATCGAACCCCCGAGAAAGCCGAAGTCGAAGGCTATGACGACCGCCGGAGTCCCGCCTATCTCCGCTTCCCCGGTGATCACCGATTCCCTCTCGCCGCTCTTTTCTTCGGCCTTTTCGAGTTGCTCCTCATAGCCGGGCCATCCGAGCGGGTCTTCGGATACGATCTCTTCTCCGAATTCCTCGAACTCCTCGCAGACCGCCCGGATGACCTCCCGCGACGAGCGCGAAGCGACACCCGGAATACCCTCCGAAACCACATCCCCGACCATCACCTTCTCCATCGAACGCACCACTCCCATCCAAAGACGACCGCCCGATCCATGCTCCCCGTTTATATCCTGTCCACGGTATACAGTGAAACATGTATAGCATAGTGTCCGGGTGGGATCAACGGCCTTCAAGCATCTGCAGGCTGAGCTTGATGAGTATGGATCGCCCCTGGGGGCGCGATGCTTAAAAGCTCTCCCTCATGTGGGCAGGATGCCCGCGCCCCCAGGACATCTTCTCTCAAGTTGGAGATGCTTAGCGTATCCTGCGTACCGTCCTGTACAGGATTGGCGCGGAATGCTCGACTTCGTCGAGGCTTCAGGTGAGCGGTATCTCCGCCACGTTCTTCCGAAACGCCGGACGCTCGCATAGCTTCTCGTACCATCTCTCCACGTTCGGACGATCCCTCCTCTCCAAACCGAGCGCGCGCCAGCGGCGGATGGAGACCCCGAGCGGGATGTCGGCGATGGTGAAGGAGCCTCCGGTTATGTACTCGCGTCCTTTTATCTCCGCTTCGAGGATGTCCCACGCCGCTTCGGCCTGCTTTCTCGATGCTTCTATTTTTTCTTCGTCCCGCTCCTCCGGCGGGGTGCGGACGAGACCCCAGAAAGCGGACATCATGGCGGGCGAAAGCCTCGTCGCCTGCCAGTCCATCCAGCGGTCGGCGTCGGCGAGGCGCTTCGGGTCTTCGGGTGAGAGTGTCCCTTTTCCGTGTTTCGCCGCCAGATACCGCACGATGGCGTTCGATTCCCAGAGGACGAAATCCCCTTCCCGGATCGCCGGGACGAGTTTGTTCGGATTGGCGTAATTCTCCGGGAAGCCGAAGGCCATTCCGGCGTCCGTCTGTTCGTAGTCGAGCCCCAACTCGTCGCAGCACCAGAGGACTTTCTGGACGTTTATGGAGTTCCTTCTTCCCCAGACTTCAAGCATTGTCTCTCTCCTCGAAGTTGATGACGCCTCGCTCTATGTCGTTGTTCATGTGGAGTTCCATGTTTTCCTGGGCCGCTCTTACGTCGCCCTTTTTTATGGCTTCGAGTATCGTGTCGTGTTCGTCGCAGATGGCCCTCTCGAACGCCTCGTTCGTGAGCAGGCGACGTCTGGCCACCAGGATCTGACCGCGAATCGTGTCCATGAGATGCTCCAGCGTGGGCATCCTCGCGCTCTCGACCATCCGGTCGTGGAAATCCGTGTTCGCCGCCAGTACTCCCGCGTGGTCCCCGGCCTCCGTCGCCCCCCGCGCCTCTTTTATGGTGTTTTCCATGAACCGCACGTCCTCGCCGTCGGCGAACTTCGCCGCCCTCTCGGCCACGAGCCTCTCCAACGCCGCCCGGCACGTGTATAAGTCCACGAATTCCTCCTTGCCGGGGTTCGTAACGGCCTTCTCGGAGCCGTGCGGAACTAGAAGCCCTTCTCTTTCTAACTGCCTGAGCGCCTCGCGCACCGGCGTGCGGCTGACCTGGAGAACCTTCGCCATCCGACTCTCGTGCAAAACTTCCCCCGGCGAGTATTTGCCCTCCAGAATTTGCCGCCGCAACAACCAGTAAACCTGCCGGTACAATGGCGCCGGCCTCTGAAGCTCTGACATTCACTACCTCCGGACTCTCATGTGGATACCCATGATAACCAACCTCGTCGTCTCCCCCCCGACTTGTTATGCTCCTTTTGATATTGTACGCTGTATACAGGATACGGGAAACTGACGAGAAGGGGGCGGGTTCCATGCGTGGATCTCTAAGTCGCGGGGATTTTCTGAAGGTTGGCGGGGGAGCTTTCGTCGGGACGGTCGTGCTCGGCGGGTGCGGGGGGGCGTCGGGTGGCGGCGGGGATTTCGAGCCGAGCCAGAACGTGGTGATGATCGTGCCTTTCGAGCCGGGGGGCGGGAGCGATATTTTGGGTCGGGCGATGGCCGCCGGGATGGAGCGGGTACGGTCGGGGGTCAACATAAGCGTCGAGAACCGGGCTGCGGGGTCGGGGGCGGTCGGGTACTCGTATTTGCTGGAGCAGGAAGGGGACCCGCACTTTTTGCTCGCCTCGGAGACGACGGGGGTGGCGTTGCCGATCACCACCGACACGCCGTTCGAGTGGACGGACTTCACGCCCGTCGCCCAGATCGCCGAGGACGCCACGCTTTTGGTCGTCGATCAGGACGCCGATTACCAGTCGCTCTCGGATGTCATCGAGGCGGCGGAGGGGGGTAGGATCACGGTCGGGGTGGCCGGGGCTACCGGGCTTGACACGATCGTGTTCTCGCTCGTGGAGGAGGAGACGGGCATCGAGTTCGAGCGGGTCGTCTTCGAGTCGGGAGGGGAGATCGTGGCCGCTCTGCTCGGCGGGGACATAGATATCGCCTCGCTCAACCCCGGAGAGGTGGTCGGCCAGCTCGAGGCCGGCGACATGCGGGCCGTGGTCGCCTTCGCCGAGGAGAGGTACGAGGGAGACCTCCTCGGCGACGTACCGACCGCCGTCGAGGAAGGCGTGGAGGTAACCTTCACCCAGTACCGCGGCCTCTTCGCGCCGGGTGGGATCACGCCCGAGGAGAGGAGCTACTGGAACGACGCGCTCATCGAGTGGACCGAGACCGAGGACTACGCGGGCTACATCGAGGACAACTACCTCATCTCCGTCATCCGCTCCGGCGAGGAGTTCGAGGAGTTTCTCAGAGAATACGAGACGACTCTGGAGGACGTCCTCGGGTGATTCCGGCGGAGAGGATCAAAAGCGGGCCTGACCTCTTCGGGGCGGCGTTGCTCGTATTGATTGGGGCGGCGTTCGTCGCGGGGTCCCTCGGCCTCGAAGTCATAAACCAGCAGGGCAGGATCGGCCCCGGCTTCATGCCCTTCGCCACCGGGGCGCTCCTCGCCATATTCGGCGCGATGGTCGGCGCGGAAGCCCTCCTTCGGTCTCGACGCCCGCCCGAGGAAGAAGAGGTTCCGCAAACCGCCCGCGCGGACGGCGAGGAGGAAGGTTCCAGGCACACGGTCGCGGTCGTCTTCGGCCTCACGTTCGCGGCCATACTCCTCATCCCGCTGCTCGGTTTCCTCGCCTCTTTCGGGGCGCTCGTGTTCGTGCTCGTGAGGTTCATCGAAAAAGGGAGCCTCTTCATCTCGGCGGCGCTCGGAGTCGGGGCGGCGGCGCTTACCTGGGCCGTTTTCGTTTTATTCCTTCGCATACCGCTCCCGATGGGCGTCTTCGTGGGGGGCTAGAGGATGGAGCTATTCGGAGAGATAGCGGGCGGCTTTCAGACCGCTCTCACGCCGGTCAACCTCGTGTATTGCTTCGTGGGGGTGCTGCTCGGGACGGTTATCGGGTTATTGCCGGGGCTCGGGTCGGCGACCGGGGTGGCGTTGCTTCTGCCGCTCACGCTCACCCTGGAGCCCGTCACCGCGCTCATCATGCTCGCGGGCATCTACTACGGCACCCAGTACGGGGCGACGATAAGCTCCGTCCTCATCTCGACGCCCGGAGACTCCGCGACCGTCGTTACAACCCTCGACGGCTATCAGCTCGCCCGGCAGGGGAGGGCCGGCCCGGCGCTGGCGATAGCCGCCATAGCCTCCTTCATCGCCGGGACCATAAGCATAGTCTTGCTCATGACCCTCGCCCCGCTGTTTGCGAACATCGCGCTCGACTTCGGGCCGCCGGAGACCGTCGCGCTCATGGCGCTGGGGCTTGCGGGGGTGATCGGCTTCACCGGCGCCTCCCGGACCAAAGGGCTGGCGATGGCGGCCTTCGGCCTCGCCATCGCCACCATCGGCCTCGACCCCTCCACCGGGGTCGAACGTTTCACCTTCGGCAACGTCGAGCTACTGGGGGGTATAGGCTTCCTCCAGGTCGTGATCGGACTATTCGCCGTCGCGGAGGTGATGTCGCAGATAAGGAGCGGCGGAACCGAGCCTATCCGCACCCGCTTCCGGGACATGCTCCTCACCAGGGAAGACTGGCGGCGCTCGCGCGGTCCCATAGCCCGAGGCGGCCTGACGGGCTTCTTCCTCGGCGTTCTCCCCGGAGCCGGGGCGACCCTCGCCTCCTTCTTCGCCTACGACCTGGAGCGGAGGGTCTCCGGTCGCAAGGAAGAGTTCGGCAAGGGAGCCATCGAGGGCGTCGCGGGACCCGAGGCCGCCAACAACGCCGCCGTCAACGGCGCGTTCGTCCCTACGCTCACGCTCGGTATACCCGGCTCCGGCACGACGGCGGTGCTTCTCGGGGCATTCCTCCTCTTCGGCATCCAGCCGGGGCCTCTGCTGCTCGACGAGCAGCCGGATCTCGTATGGGGCCTCATCGCCTCGTTCTACATCGGGAACCTGATCCTGCTGGTCCTCAACCTGCCTCTCGCCCCAGCCTTCGCCTCGATACTCCGCCTCCGGTACGGCTTTCTTTATCCGCTCATATTGCTCCTGTGTTTCGTCGGGGCGTACGCGATCGAGAACCGGATGTGGGGCGTGTGGCTGGCGTTCATCTTCGGCGTCATCGGCTTTTTCATGAAGCGTTACGACTACCCGGCGGCCCCGCTCATCCTCGGTCTCATCCTCGGACCCCTGCTCGAGCAGGCATTGGTACGAACCTCCTCCATCGGCGGAGGAGACTTCACCATCTTCTTCGGACGCCCCATCGCGCTCGTCCTGTTCGCGCTCGCCGCTCTGGTCGTCTTCGGCCCGATCTTCGCAAAGCTCGTAAACCGCCCGCATCAGGACCAGGAAGGAGGGAACCAACCTTGAACGACGGAAGACACTTCCTGCAAATCCCCGGCCCGACGAACGTTCCGGAGCGGGTCCTCCGGGCGATGTCCGAACCGACCATAGACCACCGCGGCCCACAGTTCGCCGAGATGTCTTTGGAACTCCTCGAAGGACTCGGGAAGGTCTTCAAAACCTCCGGTCCCGTCGTCCTCTACCCGTCCTCCGGCACCGGGGCGTGGGAGGCCGCCCTCGTGAACACGCTCTCTGCGGGCGACACAGTCCTCATGTTCGAGACCGGACATTTCGCGACGCTTTGGAAGGAACTCGCGGAGAAGCTGGGGCTGGAAGTGGATCTCGTCCCCGGAGACTGGCGTCGCGGCGTCGAGCCGAACATGGTCGAGGAGAAGCTCGCGAAAGACCGGGACATAAAAGCCGTCGCGGTCGTCCACAACGAGACCTCCACGGGATGCGCGAGCCGTATAGCCGGGGTTCGGGCGGCGATGGACCGGGCCGACAGCGACGCCCTCCTCTTCGCCGATACGATCTCCTCGCTCGGATCCCTCGACTACCGCCACGACGAGTGGGGTGTGGACATCACGGTCGGATGCTCGCAAAAAGGACTCATGCTCCCGCCGGGACTCGGCTTCAACGCCATAAGCGAGAAGGCTCTCGCGGCATACGAATCGGCGACTCTCCCAAAGTCGTACTGGGACTGGGGGCCGATGCTCTCCGAGAACGAGTCCGGACGCTTCCCGTACACGCCCCCCACGAATTTGCTTTATGGATTACGCGAAGCGTTGGCTATGCTCTCCGAGGAAGGTCTCGAAAACGTCTTCGCCCGGCACAGCCGCCACGGCGAGGCGACGCGAAGGGCCGTGAGGGCGTGGGGACTCGAAATATGGTGCGAGGAGCCGGAGGAATACAGCGACGTACTCACCGGGGTCCTCATGCCCGAAGGCTTCGACGAAGCCGAGTTGCGGAGCGTCATCCTCGAAAATTTCAACATGTCGCTCGGGAGCGGGCTTGGCAAGGTCAAAGGCAAAGTCTTCCGCATCGGGCATCTCGGAGACTTCAACGATTTGATGCTCGCCGGGACGCTCGCCGGGGTCGAGATGGGACTTTCGCTCGCCGGAGTTCCGCACGAGAAAGGCGGGGTGGACGCGGCGATGGAGTATATGACAGAGAGTTCGCCGGCCAAAGTGGGGGAGAGAAGCTGATGCTCGCGTCGTTGCGTGGAATCAGACGCGGAGGCGGGCATGCGAACCGTAAACACTCGAAGCTGGAAGGGGCGCGATGCTTCCGCTTGAAAAACTGAAGGTCCTCGACCTCACGCAGGTTATGGCCGGGCCGTTTTGCACCCAGCTCCTCGCCGACATGGGCGCGGACGTGACGAAGGTGGAGCCGGTCGGAACCGGGGATCAAAGCCGGAGAGCGATGGGCTTCCGGGGGAAAGGCGAAGACACCTCCGCCTTCCTCGCCGTGAACCGGAACAAGAAGAGCCTCACCTTGAATCTGAAAGAAGACGAGGGCTGCGAAATTTTCTACAAGCTCGCCGAAGACGCCGACGTCGTCGCCGAGAACTTCCGGCCCGGTGTGACAAAGAAGCTCGGCATAGACTACGAGACGTTGAAAGAATTAAACCCGCGCCTAATCTACGCGAGCATCTCCGGCTTTGGGCAGACGGGGCCGTACGCGATGCGCGCCGGATACGACCTCATCGCGCAGGGGATGTCCGGCGTCATGAGCGTCACCGGAGAACCCGGAGGGCCGCCCGCCAAGTGCGGCATCCCCATCGGCGACCTCTCGGCTGGGCTTTTTTGCGCCTTCGGAATAATGACGGCGCATGCCGCCCGCGAGGAAACCGGACGCGGCCAGCACGTGGACACATCCTTGTTCGAAGGCTCGCTGGCGCTCTCGATCTGGGAGACCGCCGAACTGTGGTCCACCGGAAGGATTCCCCAGCCCTTCGGCTCCGCGCATCGTTTGACGGCCCCCTACCAGGCGCTCGAAACGAGAGACGGCTACATAAACGTCGGGGCGAACAACGACCGTCTCTGGAAACGCTTCTGCGCCGCCATCGAACGCGAGGAACTCGTGGACGACGACCGCTTCACAACCAACGACGACCGGATGCGAAACCGCGCCGAACTCGCCGAGGAACTCGAAAAGACCCTCAAAAACAAGACCACCGACGAGTGGATGGAGCTCTTCAACGAGGCCGGCTTCCCCGCCGGACCCATCTTCAACTACAAACAGGTCTTCGAGGACGAGCATACGCGGGCGCGGAACATGATGGTCGAGATGGATCATCCGGTGGAAGGCAAGGTGAAGGGTCTCGGCATCCCGGTCAAGTTGAGCGAGACGCCCGGCGAAATCCGGCATGCCGCGCCGCTCCTCGGGGAACACACCGAGGAGACGCTCGCGAAGCTGGGTTATTCTGACGCGGACATATCCGACCTCAAAGAAAGGGGAATCGTGTGATCGAGACCGGGCAACTCCTTTTCGAGAAACGCGAGAGCGGGGGCGGAGCCTCGCGCGGCTCAGTCGCCCACATCACATTCAACCGCCCCGAGGCCCGAAACGCGATGACGTGGGAGATGTACGAAGCCCTCCACGAATGCTGCGAGGAGATCGACCGCGACAACGAAGTGCGCGTCGCCGTCCTTCGCGGCGCGGGCGGAAAAGCCTTCGTCGCCGGAACCGACATAAAACAGTTCCGCGAGTTCGAGAGCGGCGAGGACGGCATCGAGTACGAGAAGAGGATGGAACGCATCACAAGCCGCCTCGAAGAAGTCAAAAAGCCGACCGTCGCCGTCATAGACGGCTTCGCCATCGGCGGGGGACTGAGTATCTCGGCGGCGTGCGACCTCCGAATATGCACCCCGGACGCGAAGTTCGGAGCGCCCATCGCCCGCACCCTCGGAAACTGCCTCTCGGTGAAGAACCACGCGAGGCTCATGGCGCTCCTCGGCCCCGCGAGGACGAAGCAGCTTATTTATATGGCGAAGCTGTTCTCCGCCGAGGAGGCCCTCGCAGCGGGCCTCGCCGCCGAGGTCGTCCCGGCGGAGGCACTCGACGAGCGCGTCGCCGAGGTGTGTGAGACGCTCATCTCCCACGCTCCGCTCACGATGCGCGCCACGAAAGAGATGCTTCGCCGTCTCACCTTCGCCGGGATGCCGGACGCCGAAGACCTCGTCCGCGAGACGTATGGCAGCGAGGACTTCCACGAGGG
>JBOHBL010000431.1:0-1572 GCA_050698295.1 Rubrobacteraceae bacterium
CACCAGCCGGTCGAACAACTCGCCTCCCTGCGGGCCATCCCCGGCCTGATCACCTTGAGACCCGCTGACGCGAGCGAGGTGGTCGAGGCGTGGCGCGTGATCATGGATCTGCGCCACACCCCCGTAGCCCTTGTCCTCACCCGCCAGGCCCTTCCCACCCTCGACCGTTCGAAGTACGCTCCGGCCTCCGGCGTCGAGAAAGGCGCCTACGTCCTGGCCGACTCAGAAAACGGAGAGCCCGAGGTCTTGCTGTTGGGAACCGGCAGCGAGGTGCGCCTATGCCTCGACGCCTACGAGCAGCTCGAGTCGGAGGGGATAAAAGCGCGGGTGGTGAGCATGCCCTCGTGGGAGATCTTCGAGCAACAGAGCAAGGAGTACCGCGAGAGCGTCATCCCGCCCGCCGTCACCGCGCGCGTCTCGGTGGAGCAAGGCTCCACGCTCGGCTGGAGGAAGTACGCCGGGCTGGAGGGGCGGACCATCGGCATGAGGACCTTCGGGGCTTCGGCGCCGCTCAAGGAGCTGCAAGAGAAGTATGGTTTTACCCACCAGGCCGTGGCGAGAGAGGCGAAGGAACTGCTCGGCAAGAAGAGCGAATGAGGAGGTAGCGGCTATGAACGAACGGCTACGGAAGCTGCAAGAGATCGGGCAGAGCGTCTGGGTGGACTCGCTCTCGCGCGACGACATCCAGAACGGCAACCTGCGGCGGATGATGGACGACGGGGTGCTCGGCGTGACCTCGAACCCCACCATCTTCCAGCAGGCCATCGCCCAGAGCCAGCTCTACGACGAAGAGCTACAGCAGCTCGCCGAACAGACCGACGACCCGCGGGAGATCTTCCGCCGCATCGCGGTGCGCGACATCCGGGACGCCTGCGACATCTTCATGCCCGTCTACGAGCGGACGGAACGCAGGGACGGCTACGTGTCTCTAGAGGTCGCGCCGGAGCTGGCGCACGATACGGAGGGGACGGTCGCGCGGGCGAAGCTCCTGTCGGAGATGGTCGAACGGCCCAATTTGCTCGTCAAGATCCCGGCCACAAAGGAGGGCCTGCCGGCTATCGAGGAGACCATCGCGTCCGGGGTCTCGGTGAACGTCACCCTGATCTTCTCCTTGATGCGCTACCGGGACGTGGCGAGGGCATACATCCGGGGCCTCGAAAGGCTCGTCGAGTCCGGTGGCGACCCTTCGAAGGCGGCGAGCGTTGCGAGCTTCTTCGTCAGCAGGGTGGACACCGAGACGGACAAGAGGCTCGATGAGATCGGGCGCGGGGACCTCAAAGGCAGGCTCGCCATAGACAACGCCAGGGTCGTCTACCAGGAGTTCGAGGAAATCTTCTCCGGCGACGACTGGGAGTTCCTCGCCGCCAAAGGGTCGAGGGTCCAGCGACCCCTGTGGGCCTCGACCTCGACCAAGAACCCGGAGTACAAGGACACCATCTACGTGGACAACCTCATCGGTTCCGACACTGTAAACACGATGCCCCTCTCGACTCTGGAAGCGACGATGGACCATGCGGAGGTCCGGCCGACGCTCGAGGAAAGCATCGACGAGGCCCGCAGGCTCTTCGAGGA
>JBOHBL010000432.1:0-1718 GCA_050698295.1 Rubrobacteraceae bacterium
GTCCTTGACTTCTTCGACCCAACCGGGGCGGACGTCCTCGATAACAGAGCGAATAGCCAGGATCGCGTTTGGATCGAGATCGCCTACATCGCTCGATTCCAGAATAAATTTACGGCCTCCTTTCGGGGGCCGCTTCTCATGGTATCCGAGAGCCTCGATTTCGTAAGCCGCTTTCAACGCATCGGGCGAGTCGGGATCTATAGCGAGTCCGGCAATATCCTCAAGATAGTCAATGAAGAAGTAAGCTCCGACCCTATCCTTGCCGTCCGATAGCGGATGTTCAATTATTTCCAGCGGAGTTTCGTTGCGCCCCATTCCCCTCGCGCTCCCGGTTTTGCTTACGCGCCCTGATCTCCTCTTCGGCGGCTTCGGCGTTTTGCAAAGTTTCCCCGGAGACACCCACGCCGCCTTTCGGATAACCGTAGGCATAGATTAACCGCTTCTTCTCATTTTCGTCAAGCTCGAGCGCGACAGCCAGAGCGTTGAAAAATTCCTGAGTCCTTCTCGGCTGCTTATCACCGTATAGATACCCGGAGAGGCGAGGCTGCCCCATATCCAATCCAGCCTTCTCGTCGAGCAACTTCAGTAGATCTTTCCATTCGTAAACGTCGTGGTTCACCATAATCCGGTTGAGCGTTTTGCCGAACTCCGTCATGTCGGCGGTTCCCCTTTTCGGATTGCGTTTGCGCTTCTTTGGCTGCTCAGTCATTAACATGGTGTGTAACATCTATACGTGATACCAGTCAACTGGTTTCATAATTCATATCACTACTTGCAAAATAAGAAAATATTTTGGCGAAACCATTTCACTTTCAACTCTATAAGTGATATGATTTCACTTATAGAGTTGAAAAAGAGCCGCGGTGTTCGCAGCACCCGGCTCACGATCCCAGAAAGTGAGGTTCTGAGATGACGGAAGTTTACCGCAAGGCTCCGCCGAAAACGACGGACGAAGGGAAGGGGGAAAGACGACGCACGACGCGCCATCATCGAGTGGACGACTCGTTTCTCGAGTTGTTGGAGGAGGACTTCGGCATCGACCGGTTCTCCTTGATCTCCGCGTTCGCGGGCGTACCAGCGGCGCCGAAGAAGCAGGCGATCAAGGTCTGCGAGTGGGCCGTGGGCGCGACCCGCGACGCGGAGGAGGCCGGGGACGCGCTGCGGGCGTGGGCGAAGAAGCGCGGATGTGGATCGTATGACCCTCGACTTCTCAACGCTCCGGATCTCACGTTCGAGCGAACCGCCCACGAGCGGCGGGGCTTCGCTGCAGAGGAGTGTTCCTGATGGCGCGTCAGGGCTTCGCCGACCCCGACTTCGGGTGGTTCTTCGACCTCATGGTCGACGAGTCGGTGTGGCGGGAGGAGGAAGTTGCGGACGAGGACGTCGAGTCGCTTCTCGGCCAACTCCTCGACGAGGCGGGGCAGGTCTTCCAAGTGTACGTCGAGGACGACCCGGCGGACACATACGAGCGCACCGAGCGCGCATGCGCGCGGGTGGCGAGCCGGGCTTTCGGAGTCGCCCTTCGTGCGAGAGAGGAGCGGCGATGACATCCCGAACGGGGGTACCCGCCCTCGAAGTGCATCACCGCATTCCCAAAAGGCTGATTTCGCTCCATGATCGTGCCGCCAGCGGGCAAGGCCCTTTGGCTGGCCTGGACGGCGCCGGCTTCGAGGCGTGGCTCGATTGGGAGGAGGAGGCGATCCGCTACGGCGTCGAGC
>JBOHBL010000433.1:0-1853 GCA_050698295.1 Rubrobacteraceae bacterium
GAGCGTGATGACGCGGACGACCAAAAGCGAGAACAGGCGACACATATTCGCCCGGGCGGCGTTGGCCGTTCTCGTCGTGGGCTCGCTGGCGCTCGTCGTCGGCTACGATGCGAGTCGCGCCGAGGGCGCCGGCGGCTCCGCAAAGGTGGACCGCGAGGACGCCGTCGAGCCGTTCGCCGGGGATGTCTTCGTGTTGGACGGAGCGATTCTCAGGAACCCGACCGGAGGGACGTCGCCCGACGCGCAGCTTTTCAACGTGGCCGGGACGCCGCTCGACGTTACCTGGGGCGAGTGGAAGAGCGCGTCGGCAACGTCGAAGGCCCGCGTCGTGAGGAAATCCGGCAAGCCGCGCACTGACGTTCGAGTTCGGTTGAGCGGGTTGGTCCCCGAAGGAGTTTACTCTCTCTTTTACGTGACGTTCGGCCCCGACTCGCGGCATCCGCTGTGTCCTGGTGAGGAACGGAGCCTGCCGCTGAAGGCGTGGGATCCGGATCAAAGCCCCGACCGCTCGTCGTTCGTCGCGCGCGATGATGGAACGGCCGTTTTTCACGCCAGGGTCAAAGGTCGCCTCCTCGACGCGGGACAGGTGCAATATCTCGCCATCTACCACTTCGACGGCATGACCTACCACCCGTTCCCCAACCGGGGCGAGTTCGTCACCCACGGCGACGAGTGCCGCAGCTCGTTCGGCGTCGATGCCATGCGCCAGCTCATCGTCTGGCAGAAGAGAAGTTTCTAAGGAGGTATAAGAAAGATGAGCTCGGTGACGACGAAGAGGGTGGCGGGGATCAGGGCTTCGGCGTTGGGCTTTCTGCTGGCGGCGCTGATGGTCTTGCTCCCGCCGGCAGTCGCGCCCGTCCGCGCCGATGCAACCTTCACGGTCAACAACGTCGGCGACATCGCGGATCTGGACCCGGGAGACGGCGTGTGCAACGTGAGCCTCTTTACAGGGGACCAGTGCACGCTGAGGGCGGCGATACAGGAGGCCAACGCGACTGCGGGCGCGGACACCATTAACTTCAATGTCTCCGGCGGCGGGGTGAAGACCATAAGTCCGAACACGCCCCTGCCGGAGATAGCCGATGAGGTGAGCATAAACGGCTACAGCCAGCCCGGGGCCGACGAGAACACCCTGGCGAACGGTAGCGACGCGAACCTGCTCATCGAACTCAACGGAGAGGACGCGGGACCGGGGAGTAGTGGGCTGACGATCGGCGCCCCGGACAGCGTGGTGAAGGGGCTGGTGATCAACCGCTTCAGCGGCGCCGGCATCCTCGTAACCGGGGACGACAACGAGATAAAAGGCAACTTCATCGGCACCGATCCCCTCGGCAACACGAACCTGGGTAACAGCGGTGTGGGCGTGTCCGTCTTCGCGTCCGGCAATACCGTGGGTGGCGCTTCTCCCGAAGTGCGCAACCTCATCTCCGGCAACGACAACGCCGGGGTCTTTATCGGCTTTCAGGCGACGGGCAACACGGTGCGGGGCAACTACATCGGCACCACGAGGGACGGGACCGGCGTTTTGGGCAACTTCCTGTCAGGCGTGGGTATTCTCGCTGGCTCCGACAACACCATCGGGGGCGCGTCTTCGGGGGCCGCCAATACCATCGCCTTCACCGAAGGGGATAGCCTCAACAGAGGAAACGGGGTGGATATCACGGGCGACGGCACGGGCAACCGCATCCTTGGGAACTCCATCTTCTCCAACGACGACCTGGGCATAGACCTGGGCCGCGACGGCCCCACCCCCAACGACAAGAAAGACCGCGACACCGGTCCGAACGATTTGCAAAACTTCCCAGTCTTGAATTCGGCCAAGACCTCCGGCGGCAAGACCACCATAAAGGGCG
>JBOHBL010000434.1:0-4896 GCA_050698295.1 Rubrobacteraceae bacterium
TTAGGGCTGGGGGGGGGTAGGATACCCTTTTATCTTATATTTCAATACCTTGAAATATTCTACCTACGTTACAACCACTTATCATCAAAAATCTACACAGCTACACATCATGCTACACAGCTACACATCATGCTACACAATGCTTGGGTGGGTAGGCCGGGATCATTATTCTCCTTATCCTTCATCCACTTAAACTCATAAACCACTGCCACACTCTATACGCCAATCCCACGGCGGCTGAAATTGGTGAACTTTCAGCATTCTGTGACTGGCCCAGCCACGGCTATAGTTAAACTGCTTAGATATCCGCAGGTAATACAAGTATCTACGCCTCATTTCACCAATGTGCCTGTCGGTTTCTTCGATCTCACGCGTTAGCTTTGCAATGCCTATAGGCTGATAAAAGGCTTGTGCTACGGCATGATCTATAGCTTTCACATGCTAAACCTCTTTAAAGAGAAAAGTACTGTACCGGGGGGTATATTCTTTCAGCCCAGGGTCCTCCCAAAGCCAGAAAACCCTTCTCTTTACATGCCAAAAACTTCATATAGAATGCTACGTTATAAGTCATTGATTCTGCAACCCAGCATTATATATAACATTTTATATACTCAGGGTGTCCCCTTTGATCTTACCTAAATCTGAAGAACCGACTGCTATGCGAACGGATGGCAGAAAACTCTTGCGTATCAGCCAAAACTCCTTACATAATGCTACGTTATAAGTCATTGATATTCTAAGCCAGCATTATATATGGAGTTTAAGGTGTCCAGGGTGTCCCCTTTGATCTTGACTAATCCCGTGCTATTCCCTGGATAGAAACTCCCTTATTATCCCAGCAACTTCCTTTCCACCGCCGGGCTCCCATATCGACCCTTTTACCCTTCCACTCTGCCTCGATCCATACTCAAAACATGTCTTGCCAAAGTACTCAGCCTCTCGGTACATCATGCTGCTATTCCCTATTATTCCAATACAATTTCTAATCAGGGAAATCATCAACCGATGCGGAACATGCTTTATTAGCCGCCATTTCTTGCGAGTTGATAATTCTTGCGACACCCTCTTATTCATTGCCTCACCATGTGCGTCGTGCATGGAGGGGGCGATCCAAACTATGGGATAACTACTATAGTAACCAGATAATAAATCCCTAGAAATTTCCTTCACGTATCCTATGTTCTCTTCTTTCGTGGCGTTTGTGTCGGGATGAAGAGAAACTAAATAGTATGGACCATCTCCTAAGAAGTCCCCATACCCATAGTTTGAGATCTCAGACACCTCAGCATATGGGGGTAAACATAAATCAATGCTTGGGCATTTTGCCTTTACTGACTTCCAAGCCATATCTTTGCGACTTAGCTCTTCCATAGCTTTATCGTGATATGCAATGAGAAGACCAGAAAGATTGCTAACCGCAAACCTAATATCATCATCAACAGACCCGGAACGCTCTCCAGCCTGTAGCTGAATCACAGGTATATTAGCCATCCTTGCCGCTGCTGCCATTCCTAGTACCTCATGGCGATCCCCAACAACAACTACAACTTCCGGCTTAAGCTTGTCTAAAGCCATAGCCGCTTCTATCATATAATGCCCGGTTGAGGCCGCCATAGCCTGTCCGTTCCCATAGATTCGGGAGCGAGAAACAAAGGCAATCTTACTATACAGCTCTTCCTCTATTTCCTTCTCTGGATTCATAAGCATTACGCTGCAGTCATCCCCCAGAGAGTCAATAAGTGTTTTGCAGCAGGGATAGCAAGCTCGGTTTGTTATGGAAATCAGGATCATGCTCTTTTTGCCCGCACCGTCCATGCCATGCACATCCGCCTACCAATCGGCGGATAGTCAAGCATAGCAAGCTCAAGTAGCTCTTTCGGATCTTTAAGAATATCCGACGCCCTTAAGTCTGGCTCTTTTTGCATTGCAAAGTCCACGCAATACAAGATAGCGTCCCAATGATTCACTACTTCCCGAAGACTCACTATTGATAGTCCCTCCCTCTCAAGCCGATCCCTTATGCCATACGGCGTATAGAGGCAATAATGCCCAGGTACGTCATGCACCTCTACAAATGGATGATCAAAGATGTATAGCTCGGTTTCTTTCCCTACAAGCTCTGTCATTACCCTAAATAGTCCGTTTTGGTCCCTAACGTGGTGAAGTAAGTTTGGGTTTAAGACTAGATCCCAATGAGCAAGTCTTATGTCGTCTGACAGGTTATAAACTGCTCGCCCATCATGCTGTCCGTGGTTAACTACCGTGAGGTTATTAAATAGCGGCTTCCATCTGCTCTCGCCTTCCGCCTTCCCGCAAGTCCCAACTATAGATCGCTCAAGGCTTAGGACATTAGCATCTCGGTACTCTTCCGATAAATGCTCCATGTCTTCCAGCAGAATACGGTATTGGGGCCATCGATCCCCTACATGGAAAATATTATCTCTAAGGTGCGCAAGGTGTTCTTTAGGTGATCTCACTCTCTAAACCTCCAAAATAGGTGCAAAGTGGGGAATTGTTTCTATCGCTCCAGCGAGCGATTGAGCCAAAGTGGGGTTAATCCCCTATTCTAGGGTAGATTGCTGGTCTCAAGACCCCCAATTGCCGTATCCTCCACAGCGCCACCAGCCCTATTCCAGGCAAATGTGCCCCCTGTATCCGACCTCCCTCACCAACAATTGGGTAAGTCAATTTATATACCTCACCACTATGCGTCTTTAATGTCATTAACTCAGACTTATGCCATGGCGTGGTTAAGTCAGAAACACTTACAGTGCTCATAATGGCATAAGGTCCTTCTTAACTGATACATTTATCTCCCCAACTATTATAGTAAGCTCTTTAAGCTGAGTGGTTAGCTCAGATAAGGCAATTACCGTTGCCGTTAGCCCCTCTAGGATCAAGTCTCCATCCCCTCTCATTGTTCCGTCCGGGTTTTTATTTGGATCTTTCATGCGGCGGTACCCCATAAAGGCAAGTATTTCCTTCTATATTCCGTGAGCCTACCAGTGCTAATCTCCCTTTGCTGAACCACCTTCTTACTATTCTCAAGTGCTACGTATATCTCCTTTCCTTGCCTTACCATCTCCCTAAATGCTGAAGGACTTATAGAACTAGAATGGTTAGCATCTTCTCGCATGGGGTCTAGACTTATATGCTTCTCAATATATTCAACCCCAAGCGCTATAGCGGCTAAGCTCATATGGTAACTTTGCATGTGATCCGAATACCCCTTTATAACGAAATTATCCCTTAAAACACCAAGCCTTATTTCTGAAGGGTGGTTCGGGTAGCTAGAGACACACTCACAAACGATTATCGGCGCAAATGCCCGATACGAAAGGATCTTCCTTAGCTCGGACTCTGTTGTCCCGCCAGTGGAAACAATCACCCTCCTCCCATCATCTAGGGCAACCCTCACTAGGGAATCGTTTAAGCACTCGCCGGACCCAATCTTAAGGTAATCCACTTTCCGATACTTAATAGAGATCTCATTGCGGATTGTCACGGCAGTCATAAGTCCCAATGAATTAGCCAATTGTATAAGCTCTTCATGCCTTCCTTCTATGCCGTCGTCCGCCTGAAACTTCACTATATCCGCTCCTGCCAAAGCCGCCTGGTGTACCATCTCATAAGCTATATGGTACTTTCCCATGTGGTTTCGGCAGATATCAGCGCAAAATTGAACCATCTTCCTAATCCTCTACTTTAAGCTGGTTAAGGTCTTTCCCCTCCATCACTTCGATTCTTCGGATTATCGACTCATAGTCCTGCACGGCCACTATTCCTCCAAAAGATCTTATTATGGCAGAGCACGCCTCTATGGAAATCTCTCCTCTAGCCGTGCCATCAAGAATGCTTTCTGCCTTCTCAAGCAATGTCCTTCCCTTTATAGCGATCTTATGTGCATCCCCTTTGGATTTCGGTATTGCCCTCTCAAGATACAGCTTCATGGCTACCATATCTCCCTCCAGAACCTTTGCCTTTAAGACCGCAATTGCCTGCGGAAGGAAAGCCCGTAGATCTTCCCTCGCTAGTTGAATATGCCCAGTATCCTTTGATCTCCCTGCCGGATTTACGGACTTCATGCCTTTTACCCAATTAGGGTTTCCCCTTTTACCAACAAACGCCATGTGACTCTAACCCTTTTTCTTTTTATTATTAACACCTTGCCTTGCCTTGCCATGCCGCGCCCCGCCGAGCCCCGCCACGCCCTGCCGAAATCCTTTACCACCGCGGGATAACGCGCTTAGCGGACATTGCCCCCACCGAAGCAACACCCGCTAAATCTCTTGCGCGTTACTGCCATTTCGCACGGACGGCGGCAGTTACCGCGGGAGGATCACCCCGTGCGGCGATTACAACCCAACGCTCATCAACAATGCTACCACTTCTTCCTTTCTCCTTACTGGATCATCATTCCAGTGAAGCATATATCTTCCTATTTTCGACTCAATGAGGGTGAACCATTTCTCCATAATTGTATGATCTTCTCTAGCCGCCTTGCGGACCGCCCCAGAAATACACCAGGCAACGGCTCTAGGAGACTGTATTGGGGCTTGGCGCCCTTCTACATCCATTGCAAAAGTGCCCCTACACCACCCTTTCCGAACATAATCACTTGGCTTCATTTCAATCTGCGTTTCCATGTCCATCCTGCTATAAGTCAATATAGTGATCCGGCTCTATAATAGGTCCGCCGGAACATTCCTCCGCAGCCTTTCTCATAGCTGAGTTACTTCCCTTCAGAGAAATCCTTTCTACCCATTTGCCTACATTTATAGCCATGAATCTTCCTTTAGCCATCTCGGATACAAATTCATGCCCTACAGGACAATAGTAAACATCCTCACTTACATGACGCAACCTGCATCTCCAGATCCCTCCGCCATCTATTTC
>JBOHBL010000435.1:0-5712 GCA_050698295.1 Rubrobacteraceae bacterium
GGTGATGGGCGTCGGGTCCGACGCTCAGGCGCCGTCGAGTGGGAGGATGAAGACGTGTCCGACATCGAGAACAAGCAGGCGGAAGCTGTTGCTCCGGAGGTTCCCAGCCACAATTTGCCGCCCATAACTTATCGTGACTTGCCGGATGCGATGCCATTGCGGAAGGCCATCGGGCCGGGTGTGATCATGATCGCCGTCGGCATCGGCTCGGGCGAGTACATTATCTATCCTTTTATAGCCTCGCAGGTTGGACTCGTGTTTTTGTGGGCGGCGGTCGTGGGACTCCTCGTCCAGTTCTTCATAAATCTGGAGGTGGAAAGGTATACCCTCGCCACCGGCGAGACGGCCATAACCGGCTTTGTCCGCATCTGGAAGCCGTGGGCGCCGCTCTTCATCCTCATGACGATACTCCCGTGGGCGTGGCCGGGCTGGATGACGAGCGCCGCGACGACGCTCACGTTCGCGCTTGGCGGCGGCAACGTCGTCCTCTTCTCCATCATCGGACTCATAATCGTCGGCCTCACGCTCACCGTCTCCCCGGTCGTATATCAGACCGTCGAGAAGATCGAGTTCTTCAAAGTCGGGGCCGTCATCGTCTTTTGCGTCATTGCGATAGCGTTCGTCATCGGGTGGCAGCCGTGGGCGGACATTCCCGGAGCCACGGTCGAGGGGTTCGGGCGATTGCCGGAGGGCGTCCCCGCCGCCGTTTTGTTGACGGCGCTTGCGTACGCGGGGGGCGGAGGCACGCTCAACATGACGATGAGCAACTGGATCCGGGACAAAGGCTGGGGTATGGGCAGCCATATTCCCAAAGTGGTTTCGCCGGTGACGGGCGAGGAAGAGGCCGCCGCGCCCATCGGGTACGCATTCCCCACGAACGAAGGGAACATGCGCCGCTGGAGGGATTGGTGGAAGGTGGCGAACATAGAGCAGTTCATAAGTTTCTTCTTCATCGGGCTTTTGTCCATAGTCGTCTTCTCGCTCCTCGCCTACGCGGTTCTGCCCGTCGGAGAGGTTGGAGGGGAGGGGGATCTCGCGTTCATCCAGCTCGAAGGCGAGATACTCTCGGAGACTGTGGGGTCGTGGTTCGGGGTCTCCTTCTGGCTCATCGGCACGGTGGCGCTCTTCTTCGCCAACTTCGTCATCATAGACATGGTCGGGAGGATCACGGCGGACATTCTGAAAGTCACGTATCTGCGCGACAGCGCGTTCTGGAGCGAGAGCAAACTCTACTTCACCATCGTCTGGATAGAGGTCGCCTTCGGCACGATAATCCTCCTCTCCGGCATAGACCAACCGCTCGTCTTGCTCGTGATCTCCGCCGTCCTGAACGCGATAGTGATGCTTATATACTCGGCGATGCTCATCAAACTCAACCGCGGCAGTCTGCCCGACGCGATCAAGATGAGGGGCATACGCCTCTTCGCCCTCGGGTTCGCGGTTCTCTTGTTTGGCGGGGCCGTGGCCTTCACCCTCTTCGATCAGGCCAGAGTCCTCCTCGGCGGATAATGCCGTGAGCCACCTCGACGCTTTCCGCCTCGACGGACGCACGGCCTTGATCACCGGCGCGGCCTCCGAACACGGCATCGGTCGCGAAATCGCCTCGGCCTTCGTAAACGCGGGCGCATCCGTGGCCCTCGCCGATGTGGACGAAGAAGGCGTGCAAGTCGCAGCCGAGGCGTTGCGAGCCGAGGGTGGGAAGGCCATGCCCCTCCCGATGGACGTCACCGACCCCGAGTCCGTCTCGGAGGCCGTCGCCGTGATGGATCGGGAACTCGGCCCGGCGGACATCCTCGTGAACAGCGCCGGCATTTCCAGTCCGACCCCGATCTGGGATATATCGTTCGAGGAATTCGACCGGATAATGGCCGTGAACGTTCGTGGGGGCTTTGTCTGTCTGAAAGCGGTATTGCCGGGGATGATGGAACGGGGATACGGTCGCGTCGTGTGGCTGAGTAGCGTGGCGGGAAAGCAGGGTGGTGGCATCTTCGGCACGAGCCATTACGCGGCGAGCAAGGCCGCCGTGATCGGGCTCTGCCAGGCGGCGGCCCGCGAACTCGGCCCATATGGCATCACGAGCAACGCCATCGCTCCGGGCTACGTGACCACGGGCATCGTCGCCCGAAGCAGCACGCAGGAAATGGAGGATCGCGTCCATGCCGCCGTCGTCGAGGGTGCGCCGCTCGGTCGTCCGGCCACGGCGAGGGACATCGCATGCGCCGCCCTTTATCTCGCCTCGGACGCCGCCGCGTATGTGACAGGCGAGGTTCTCGACGTGAACGGAGGGTCGTATTTCGATTAGGATGGGAGATCGCATGATACTTCGCTCCGGGAGTCGTGCTTTCCCCATCCCGGCGAGACGGAAAGGATCCGCTTGAATTTATACGCTCTTCTTCAAAGCCGGGCCGCCGAGGGACGGCCGATTCGAGTCGGCCTGATCGGGGCCGGGAAGTTCGGCGCCATGTTCCTCGCCCAGGCCCGCACAACCCCCGGCATCCATATACTCGCGGTCGCCGATTTGTCCGTTTCGCAGGCTCGCCAGTCTTTGAAGAACACGGGATGGGAGAAAGGGCGGACATCGGCGGACTCCTTCGCGGAGGCTTTGAAATCCGGCTCCACGCACATAACGGATGACGCGGAGGCTCTCATCGCGGCGGACGGCATGGACGTGGTGGTGGAGGCGACGGGGAATCCGCCGGCGGGCATCCGGCATGCGCTCTTTTGCTCGGATCACGGTCGGCACGTGGTCATGGTGAATGTCGAGGCCGACGCCCTCCTCGGTCCCTTCCTCGCCCGCCGCGCCGAAGAGGCCGGGACGGTGTACTCGATGGCATACGGCGACCAGCCCGCCATCATATGCGAGATGGTGGATTGGGCGAGAGCCGCCGGCTTCGAGGTCGTGTGCGCGGGCAAGGGGACGAAGTACCTGCCGGAATACCACGCCTCGACGCCGGACACGGTATGGGGGCATTACGGTTTCACCGCGGAGGAGGTCGAGGAGGGCGGACTCAACCCGAAGATGTTCAACTCCTTCATAGACGGCACGAAATCCGCCATCGAGATGGCCGCCGTCGCCAACGCGACCGGACTCGCCCCCGCTCCGGACGGACTCGCCTTCCCGCCCGCCGGAGCGGACGACCTCGCGCAAGTTTGCCGCCCCCGGAGCGCAGGAGGCTCACTCCACAATTCGGGGACCGTGGAGGTCGTATCGAGCCTTCGGCGGGATGGGAGTCCGGTCGAGCGCGATTTGCGGTGGGGAGTATTTGTGACCTTCGAGGCGGCGACCGAGTATGTGGCGCGGTGCTTCTCAGAATACGGACTCATGACGGACGAGTCGGGGAGGTACGCGGCGATGTACCGTCCTTTCCACCTCATCGGCCTCGAGCTTGGCGTGAGCGTGGCATCGGCGGCGCTTCGGGGCCATGCGACGGGCGCGCCTCGCCGGTTTCTCGCCGATGTCGCGGCGGTCGCCAAGCGGGATTTGGCGGAGGGGGAGCGGCTCGACGGGGAGGGTGGATCCACGGTATACGGCCGCCTCGTTCCGGCGGAGGACTCGCTGGCGATGTCCGCCCTCCCCATCGGCTTCGCGAGCGGGGTCCGGCTTCGGGGCGCGGTGGCGGAGGGTGAGGTGGTCAAATGGGGCGACATCGCCATCGAGGAGGACTCGGAGTACGTGAGGCTTCGGCGGGAGATGGAGGGGTGGGATCGGAGTTCTCATGGCGGGTTTCGTGAGGATTGACCCCACCCCTCGTAGGGGCGGGTTTATAACCCGCCCGGTGCGCGGAGAGAGGTGCGCGGAGAGAGGTGCGCGGAACGGGAGGGTTTGTGGAACGGGAGGGTTTGTGGAACGGGAGGGTTTGAAACCCTCCCCTACGGGGTGATCGTCGGCGAACGGGGGATCAATGTTTACGAACTCCGCTGTCGGTGAGCCTTTATGATGTGTCCGCGTTGTCTCAATGGAGGGAGTTTGGGATGGATTGGAATCACGGGTATGTGGAAGCGAACGGGATACGCATCCATTATGTGAGACACGGGGTGGGCATGCCGCTCATACTTCTCCACGGCTGGCCCGAATTCTGGTACGTATACCACAAGAATATTCCGGCACTCAGCGAGAACTTCGATGTGATCGTCCCGGACCTCCGCGGCTTCGGCGACACCGAGAAACCCGGCCTCCCCGACCCGCCGGAAGCCCTCCTCGATCTCATGAGCGAGGATCTCCGCGCGCTCGTGGACACCCTCGGCATCTCCCGCTTCGGCGTCGTGAGCCATGATGTGGGTTCGTTCATCGCGCAATCCTTCGCGAGGGCGCACCCGGAGAGGCTCACGGGGCTGTTCTTCTTCCATTGCGTTTATCCGGGCATCGGGAGGCGATGGCTCGAGCCGGACAGCGTGAAGGAGATTTGGTACCAGTCCTTCAACCAGAAACCGTGGGCCGCGGACATCGTCGGCATGAACCGTGATTCGTGCCGAACGTATATAAAGCATTTCCTCGACCATTGGGCGGCGGAACCCGGCCTCTTCGACGACGACATCGAAATGTGGGTGGACAACTTCATGAAGCCGGGGAATTTGCAAGGCGGCTTCGACTGGTACGTGGGGATCAACGAGGCGAGGACGAAGATGTGGCGGCACGGGGCGCCGGAGATGGCGAGGATCGAGGTTCCGACTCGCTTTTTCTGGGGGGCGAAAGACCCCCTCATAAAGATCGAGTGGGCGGATCGCCTCGGGGAATATTTCTCGGACTTCTCCCTCGAACCCGCCCCGGAGGCGGGCCACTTCGTCCACTACGAGACGCCCGAAGCCGCGAACCGTGAGATCTCCGATTTCTTCTCCGGGAACCTTTCGACATCGTCCGGGGTATAAAATGGGACGGCACGGTTCATTGGGGAAAGGGGACATTCGATGTCGGTGGAGGAGAATAAAGTCATGGTCCGGGAGTATTTCGAGGCTTTTGCGGGCGGGGACCTCGGCTGGATGGACAGCCACATCGCCCCGGATTTCGTCCGCCACGACCCGGGTCTCCCGTTCGAGGTGCGCGGGCCGGAGGGCGTGAGGCATCTCAACTCCGTGCTTCTCACGGCGTTTCCGGACATGCGCCTCGATGTCGAGGATGTGATCTGCGAAGGAGACAAGGTTTTGGCGCGCCTGACCATTCACGCCACGCACCGGGGGGAGTTCATGGAGATTCCCCCGACCGGCAATGAAGTGGAGGTTCCCGTGCTCGATCTCTTCCGCATCGCCGACGGGAAGCTCGTCGAACATTGGGCGGCGATCGACAACCTCGGCATGATGCGGCAACTCGGAAGAGCATGATAAACGAGAGTCGTCGGTGTCAGTTTCTCCTGTAAACCTCTCGGCGGTGGCCGACGCCCAGAATCGTGGCTACGAGAGCTTCGTCGTCTATGAGGTATATGATGCGATGGTCTCCCACCCGAAGCCTCCACGCCTCGCGTCCGCTCATTTTCTTCGAAGCCGATGGCCGGGGGTCGTCGGCGAGCGCCCTGACAGCGTTCATCACCCGCTCGTAATCCTGGCGGCTCCCGCGGCGGAGTGATTTGGGATCCCGCCCGCACGCGGGCTTGTCTCGACGCTGTACGCTCTTCGGCCTTCGCTCAGGAGCCGCGCTCCTCGCTGCCCTCGGCGTCCTCGATCTCCGCCTCGAAATTCTCCAGCCGACGAGCCTTCGCGCCGGTGCGCTCCATCACGGCG